>CAYSGP010000387.1:0-4025 GCA_964430095.1 uncultured Ignavibacteriaceae bacterium | reverse complement strand
TAAAGAAATAATGTTTAATTACTTTTTAAATGGTTAAAACATAAAAAGCAGCTAAAAAATGAAGCTTCTAACAATATTAATAATCTTTACTATTTCATTTACGGATCTATTTCCTCAAAACGATTCCGTTTTAAAATTCATTTTCGTGCCGCATCCGCGATCCGAAGACCAGGTAAATGAAAGCGTCTATCCGGGAATTGCAAAAATTGATTTCTCAGGGTACAATGTGAAAATGCTTGGCGGTGATATTACGTATAATACCGGCAAAGATAGTGCAACTCTAGCCTATTGCGATAATCTTTTCGATCTTGGCAGTCCGAATACTTTATGGTGTTTCGGCAACCACGATGTACAAAGCGGGCATCGTGCCCTTATTAAAAATTTTACCGGCAGAGAAAGTTTCTATTCGTATTCAAGAGACAGGATAACATGCATAGTGCTCGATACAGAACTAGATGCCAATTCGTTTTCCAGCACTTTTATTAAAGGCAGCCAGCTGCAGATGGTAAAGGATGTATGTGATTCAATTACAGAATCAAGGTATCTTATTCTTCTGCATCACCGCTTTATGTGGATGATTAATAGCGGCTACTTTAAATCAAGGCTTACAGATTCGATTGCAGCAAGCTCAAGATCAATGGATACAACTAATTTCTACTCCGACATATATCCCCTTCTTCAGAAGGTAAAAAACAAAGGGACACAAGTACTTGTTCTCGGTGGTGATAAATCTAAAATTAATGTGGCATATTCTCCCGAGGACAGCATTACTTTTTATGCAGCAAGATTGGCAGCCGATATCCCTGATAACGTAAACAATGCAATAGTTTTAAATTACAGCCTGCAAACCAAAGAACTCAGCTGTAATTTTGTGCCTCTGACTGAAATTACTGCCGCAGCTGCACAAGAATCTTCTCATGTGCCGGAAACATTCTCACTAAATCAGAATTATCCGAATCCATTTAATCCTTCTACAAAAATCAGGTTCGAGATTCCTGAGAACAGCTTAGTTCATTTGAATATATTCAATATATTAGGCAAACAGGTCGCTGAAATTGTAAAAGGAGAATTTTCACCAGGTGTTTATTCAATCGAATGGAATGGAAGTTCTTTTGCAAGCGGGATTTACTTGCTAAAGATCAATGCACAATCAATGAGCGGAAGGGATTTCAGTTCAGTTAAGAAATTAGTTTTGCTGAAGTGAGTTCAATATAAATGACAGAACGCGTTCTGTTCATTTCCGGCTATTCCGCCTTGCTGCAATAAGAATTTTTTCTATTAAACACAGCGAATCCGGATAATCGTTAAGGTAATGTTTAGGTTTTAAAATTCCTTTTTAACTTTCCAATTTTCTACGATCATAAATATTTCCCTCCGGCATTATCTCCACTCTAATCTCCTTTAAATTTCTAAGCGCTTCATTCCATTCATTATAATAATCATTTTTTGCATCGTTATTACCCGTGCGGAGTTTCTAAAATGCTGATTCGTTTTTGCAGCCTCTTCGCTTTCAAACGACTGGTTATCTACAGTTGAATTAAAAAATTTATTGCCTATTATTAAAAATAAAGTTAGTTTTTAAAATAATTATTCTATTTTAAGGGTTTGGTGGATGGAAAAAGAGGGCTGTGGTTTAAGAGGGATCTTATCTAAAAACATAAAGTCAATTTTATAATTACACTAAGTCTCGGTATTAATGAAATTTCAATTCAGCGGATTTTTGCATCTGTTTGGTTAGTTGCTAAACCGTTATTTTGCTGTATTAAAAAAGGAAGGGTGATGATAAAAATAATATTAATCTCACATTTGGTTCTTTTTGAATCGATGTTTTTTATTAAGAATATAATATTATCAAGAAGACTTAAAGGCAGCATTAGAGGCAAAAATAAAGAAGCATCCTTATCAATATTCTTATTTGCTGTGACAATTATTATTGCAATAACTTCTATACTCTCCGAATATCTAAATGAATTATTTATTCCAATTCCTTTTTTGTCTAATGAATATTTTACATTCATCGGCATGTTTTTATTATTCCTTAACTTTATAATCTCATTTCTTGCTTTAATACAAATGCGTGATTCATGGCGTGTTGGTATTAAAGAAGATGATAAAACAGATTTAATAATCGGCGGCATATTTAAAATAACGAGAAACCCGTATTTCCTTTCATACATCTTTTTGTTTCTTGCTTATATATTGTTAGTTGCAAATATTCTTGTAATAATCTCGTCTTTGCTTGCATTTATCTCAATACACAAAATGATAATGAAAGAAGAGGAATATTTGGAAGCTTTACATGGTGAAAAGTATTTGGATTATAAAAATAATGTTCCAAGATATTTTTTAATATAATGGCAACTTAACCTGCCCGTCTCGCTTTCGGCTTCGCCGATGCGGGCCGCTCAACACGGACAGCGCTTTTCAGGTGCGGCATTTGTGTTCCCCCGAAGGAGTCTCTTGGGATAAGCTAAATTCTTATTCCGGCCTTCATCTTTCAGATTAAGGCGGACCGGTTAGTGGCAACGCCGTTATGCATATAAAGAATTATAATATTTTTGAAATTAATAAAGGAATTAAATAATGACAGCATTAGTGGTTGGAGCGTTACTTGCCTTCGCGGTAGGGCTATTGGCCGCCGGCTTCGGCCTGGATCGTGACCGAGCCTTCTATCCAGTCGTGATGATTGTTATCGCCTCCTATTATGCACTATTTGCGGTCATGGGAGCTTCCACATATACACTCATTCTGGAGTCGCTGGTTAGCACAGTCTTTCTTGTTGGTGCAGTATCAGGATTCAGATCGTCGCTCTGGATTGTTGTGGCTGCACTAGCGGCACATGGCATTTTCGATCTCAGCCACGGCACATTCATATCCAATCCCGGCGTTCCGAGTTGGTGGCCGGAGTTCTGCCTCACATACGATGTTACGGCAGCGGCGTTCTTAACATGGCTGCTCAGGAGCGGGCGCATTAAACATAAGGTGCTCCGATGATTGAAGGTAGAAATATTGAGGCGACATTTTGTTTCGTCGATATAGCCGGGTATACCGCGTTAACTGACTCACATGGTGAAGTTGCGGCCGCTAACCTCATAGATGATTTCAGTGAATTGATTCGGATATCCGTCGGGCCGCTAGGACAAATCCAGGAACTCATCGGTGATTGTGCGTTTCTAGTATTTCCGGATCCATTTGCTGCAAGAGATGCTCTGTCGGCCTTGTATAAAGTTATAGCGAATCGGGCGAGTTTTCCGATCATTCGTGCAGGTTTACATCACGGCCCGGCGCTTCTTCGAGGAAACCGTTATTTTGGTTCAACGGTAAATCTCGCAGCAAGAGTAGCTGCACAAGCGAAGGGCGGGCAGATTCTGGGCACAAGACGTATTATTGAAATCTTCAGCCAGGCGGGTACGCCCGATATTGAAGTTGAGCACCAAGGCCTGGTTTCTCTCAAAAACCTGTCACAGCCGGTTGATTTGTATGAAATAGTTCTGTCTGGTTTCTCACATGAGTACGCGATTGATCCCGTTTGCAAAATGCAAGTCGATAAAAGACATGCCGCAGGAGAGCTCCACTTTAACGGGGATAAATATTGGTTTTGCTCGCTCTCATGTATTGAACGGTTTGCCAAGGAGCCTGCTTCGTACGCAGAGCAAAGATGACTTCGTTCTCGCTTACATGAATTCTCAATACAAGGCTCCAGAAAACGGTTCAATATTCTTCGATAGATGGACGGGAATTATCATTGACATAAAAATTGCAATGTTTTTCTTTGAATTGAATGTTTGCAAAAAAAATATTACATAGTTACATTAATTATGCGCAAGGCTGAAAAAAATGATAGGGTTCGTTAAAACAATAACATTTTTAATAATCTGTTTTTTTCTTTATTCGTGTAATGAAAGTTCACATATTGATTTTCACTCTTATCATGAATTATCGGAATATGATTTTATTAATAACGGATGGTTTCCTGAGATTCTTAACGATGAAGCATATATGATTCAAGAAACATATGATATCAG
>CAYSGP010000386.1:0-4732 GCA_964430095.1 uncultured Ignavibacteriaceae bacterium | reverse complement strand
TGCCGCTGCCGTCCAGCCCGCAAAGATATATTTGTCCATCCAGCAGATAACTTATCAGATCTGTTCCCGGACGGAACTTCGGATTTGTTTCATTCTTTCCGGAATTCTTTAGAGCTTTAACACTGCTGCCGTCAGCCGAAGAAATATAAATGTCGCAGTTCCCTTTATTTGCCTGCATTTCATAAGAAGTAGCCTCAAACAGTATAAATTTCCCATCATGCGAAATACCAATACTTCCTATTCTTTTCATACCCCAAAGATCTTCGATAGTCAGAGGAAATTTAGTTTGTGCATAAACGGATGAAATCAATATAAATAAGGAGAAACAAATTTCTTTCATATTCATTTAAGATTGTTATAAATGCTTAACAGACTCAGGCTTAAAAGTAAAAATAGGAGAGTTTAATAATAAAGGCAACGAACCGGAATTTAAACCTAAAAAGGTATTTTATGTTTAACTATTTTAGTAGGATCTAAAATAAAAAATTCCATAAAATTCTTTAAGGCTTCAATGCAGAATAACCCATTTTTTTTACCGGGCACCGACCAGCAGATGAAATCTTTATTTGAAGTATTAAAGCTGAATAAAGGTTCAATATTGATTTTAGGATCAGGAAGCGAAAAAATTGCAGAGGAATTAAGTGAAAAATATGATTCCCAATCAGTTTTAATCGTGGAAGACAGCGAATCACTGCTAAATTCAAGATCCAGGCTGGCGGAGGGAAATAAAATAAATGTGAGATTGATGGATTTTTCCGCTACGGATTTTAAAGATTCTCAATTTGATTTGGTTTATGCACAGGCTTCAATTTCAAATAATGTAAGAAATAAAATTGTAAAAGAAATCAAAAGAATTTTAAAACCGGAAGGCTCATTCTGCGTAGGAGAAATTATTGGTTTTAGCCAGAATCAGCCGAAGTTTATAAAAGACATGTTTTCGAGTTCAAACATTTCACCTTTAAATGCCGATCAGATCAATGATTATTATTCATCAAGGGGATTTCAAGTTTTGTTTGAAAAGGATTTATCCTATACTTTAAAAGATTTTTACTTAAACAGCAGCAATATGCTGAATGAAGCGGAAAGTACTCTTGATGAACGGGAAAAATCATTTTACAAAAAATTGATAAAAAGGTTCAGCCATGAATCTAATATTTATTTAAAGCTGGCAGGAGACAAACATTATGGCTTCAAAATGCTTCTCCTCCGTAAAGTTCAAGATGAGAACCTTCAAGGTTAACGAATAGTTTACAACGTAATCCTAAAAGGTTCAAGAAGCGTAACCTTCAAGGTTTAGGAATAATTTCAACGAGTAACCCTCAAAGGTTCAACAAGCTTAATACAAGGACAATTATGAACAAAGGCGATATACTTGAATTAGAAATAGAAAAATATGCTTTTGAAGGGAAGGGAGTTTCGAAGATTAACCGCGAACCGGCGGGCGAAAAAAATTATGTGGTATTTGTTCATGGGGGTTATCCCGGAGATAAACTGCTTGGCAGGATCATTAAAATAAAAAAGAATTATGCCGAAGCAGTTGTTGAAAGGATAATCCAGCCGTCCAAAAATAGAATAAATGCACGCTGCAGATTCTTTGGCATATGCGGCGGCTGCACACAACAGGATTTGGATTACAATGCTCAAATTAAATTCAAGGAAAAGCAGGTCGAAGAAATATTTACCAAGCTTGGCGGATTTAAGGAGCTTGCCGCTGAACCGATTATTCATTCCGAAAATATTTTTTTCTACCGGAATAAAATGGAATTCTCCTTTGCAAATAGGAGATGGCGGACAAAAGTGGAGCTTGACCAGGATTTACAGGATTTACAGGATGAAGAAGAGATTGCTTTAGGTCTTCACGTGCCTAATATTTATGATAAAGTTCTTGATATAGACGAATGCTTTCTCCAATCTGAACTGAGTAATAACATTTTAAATTTTACCAGAAATTTTTTCAAAGAGAAAAAAACAAGTGTTTATTCGATAAGAACACATAGCGGATATTTAAGAAATCTCGTGATCAGAATGTCATTTCGTACTAATGATTTGATGGTAAACCTGGTAGCTTCGGAAGATAATGATCCTTTGATGAACCAATATACTGAGACTTTAATAAAAAGATTTCCTGCAGTAACTACCGTTGTAAATAATATAAATTTAAAAAAAGCAGCTGTAGCTGTCGGTGATTATGAAAAAATATATTACGGAAGCGGTTACATCTATGACTGCATCGGAAACTACAAGTTTAGAATAAGTGCAAATTCATTCTTTCAGACAAACACCCTGCAGGCTGAAAAACTTTATCAGACTGCCCTGGATTATACCGAATTGACCGGCAAGGAAACAGTTTACGATCTTTACTCCGGTGCGGGCACAATCTCCATTTTTATTTCCAGGCATGCAAAAGAGGTATATGGATTTGAAAACGCTGAAGCTGCCGTTAAGGATGCGGAAGAAAATAAAAGGCTTAACGGAACTGATAACGTTCATTTCATAAGTGCCGATTTATATAAGCCTTTTCTGCCGAAAATTCAATTAAATGATTTACCCTTTCCCGATACGGTAATTCTTGATCCGCCGCGCAGCGGAATGCATAAAACCACGGTGGAGGATATAATAAAAATAAGTCCTGAAAAAATTATTTATGTAAGCTGCAATCCGGCAACACAGGTGAGAGATATAAAACTATTTACGGAATCGGGATATAATTTGAGCAAGATAAGACCTGTAGATATGTTCCCGCATACAAACCATATAGAAAATGTGGCGCTGCTTTTGAAAGGATAGGCTCTGGTTCACGCAGAGAACGCAAAGTAAACGCAGAGAACGCAGAGTTTATAAATTATTGATAACTCTGTGAACTCCTTCTTTTAATAATTTTTGCATTGAAATTAATAAGAAGACCGAGCTTTAAATTTGTAATTTTTAAATAGGTAAGAATTGAGCAAAATGAACCGGAGCTAAGGCTTCGATGGCTTTAAGTTCTATAATTACTTTGCCTTCAACAAGAATATCTATTTTAAAACCAGCATCCATGTTGATTTCCTTGTATATAAACGGAACCGGGACTTGCGTTTTTACATATAAACCGGAATTATTTAATTCATATGCAAGTGATTTTTCATAAACTGATTCCAATAATCCAGGTCCGAGCTCCTTATGCAGTTCAATTGCTGCCCCAATTATCCTTGAAGAAATTTCATTTCCATTCATCTTCCCCTCAAGTGTAATTTTTTACTTAAAACTCTGCGTTCTTAGCTTTTAAAACTTTGCGCCTTTTGCGTGAAACTGAACGTGCCTATTGTTCAGCATAAGTACAAACTCCCCTTTTAGATTTTTCTTCTCCGCTTCCTTAAGCACTTCTTCAGAAGTTCCCCTGAAAAACTTTTCTGTTTTCATGGTTAGATCAAAAGCTAAAACAACATTTATATTTTTTCCTATAACTTTTACAATATCTTGAAGCAGACTCTTTAACCTGTAAGGTGTTTCCAATATAACTATAACTTCTTTTATCTCTTTCAACCTTAATAATTCTTTCCTTCTCTCGTCCTTTTTTGGTGAAAGCCAGCCATAATAATAAAATTTTTCAAAATTAAATCCTGAACCAATTAAGGCAGGCAATAGAGAATTTGCTCCCGGCACCGGCACAACATCAATGTTTTGAGAAATGCACATTTCGACAAGCAGATGTCCCGGATCGGAAAATAATGGTGTGCCTGCATCGGAAATTAATGCCGCAGATTTTCCTTCTGAAATTTTTTGGAGGATTTCATCGACTACATCATTTTCATTATGCTCGTTCAGGCTGATCAGCTCCTTTTCTATTTGATAATGGGAAAGCAGCCTTCTCGCTTCTTTAAATTCTTCACAGATTATAAAATCCGCTTCTTTGAGAACTTTCAAAGCACGGAGAGTTATATCATCATAATTGCCGATTGGAGTTGAAACTAAATATAAAACTCTGTTCATCTCGAGTAATTATAATTTATTTTTTTTATTGCTATAACAAGATTGCTCTAATTATTCCCATTTTTTTTACCACATTAAGAGTCGATAAAAAAAAGCTGAAAAAGATTAGGAATTTAGGATAGACTATTTATTCTTTTTCTTCCCAATAAACCAAATTCCCGAATTCATGGTATTCACACCACTGCTCGAATTTTTTAAGTATAGATTTGTACAATTTTTTCTTTATCAAAAAATACAATGAGAATTCATCTTCACCTATTTCGTATCCGTCATATTTAAAGTTTCCTTCACCCATAAGTTCTTTTATTTCATTAACTAATTCAGGCATAAATCCATCGGGACCCGCATCGGCAACTCTTTCAAACATCCTTAAATCTCTTGTTTCATTTACCTGATCCATTCCGATAAATTCTTTTCCGAGGAATGTGTGCTCTTGAATTTTCGGATCAAAGGTAAAACAGTGATAAATGAAATCTTCATTTTCAATATGCTCTATATACCATTTATCTTCCATTTTGATTACATATCAAAACATTTTCAAAAATATTTTTTTATCTTGCCAAGCCAAATTAATAAGACTAAAATTAATTCTCTCTATCCAAAAAGAAATTAATTTAATTTATTCGTATTCCAGGTGAATTAAAGAGGATGAACAGATTATTAGCAATAAACTCAAAGGAAGATATTCCTTCCGAATACAGGGATACTCCGATTGCGCTGCTGCTCGAATACCATAACCTTAAGCGTGAGCCTGACATATATT
>CAYSGP010000385.1:0-2546 GCA_964430095.1 uncultured Ignavibacteriaceae bacterium | reverse complement strand
TAATACTAATTTATACTGCAGCTTCTGCTAATCCTCATTTTACCATCGGAAGCAATCCTTTCTATACTTTTTTTGGATTTCCGCATGATATCATGGGGTGGCCCAATAAGGCAGTCTTTACATATTTTTATCCGCAGACTCTTCCATGGCAAGGTCACGTTACAAATCTCAGCGAGCGTCCGAATGATACTTATATCAGCAACTATAATAACTTTGATTTCCCTGTCCCTGAGGATTACACCGGGGATCCGAATGCAATCAGATCTTATATGAGAGCTTCCGGGTATGCCTACCAGAATAGATACAGTCTCGGTGGGATATGGAATTTCGGAACTTGGGGGAAAGTCTACCTGGAATTAGGAACTACTCAAGTAGACATGGAAGAACGCGTAGAAGGAATCGTTCGCAACAATACGACTCTGGAGCTTATCCCCGTTACCGCAATGACTGATGCCGGAAGAGGATACTACGATATACATCTTGTTTATGCAAACTATCTCTTCGGCAATCCATTAGGATTAAGAGTGCAGTATCAAATCAAAAAAACATATACCCCGGAAGCTCAAATCAGATTCATTAGGAACGGTACAGAGATGGTATCGAATCATCTTACATGGGGATGGACCACTACTCCCTGTGCTCATATCTTCGGAACCTCAAGTCAGAATTTCGATGCCTGGTTCCTGAATGACTATACTCTATACGAAGGAGGACAGCTTGACCTGCAGGTAAGCTATGAATTTAAAAATTATAAATCGGCAGTCCGTTACAGGAGCAGACGAGAGCATGGGCAGACATATTACTAGCAGAGTAGCGTGGCCGATACGGATCCCTATGCAAATTTCATAGGTACATATTCAACCGACAGCAGATATGAAGATGAAATTGCAGATGATCTGCTGCGCGCTTATTCGAAGGTAAAATTCTGGAAAATCGGCGATGCCGATCTCGGTCTCTTGTTTTTCCTGCAGTATGCTGACCGCGATAAAAACACGGTTAGTACAAATGAAGATCTCAATAGTGAACCGCTCAGCAGCGATTCGGAAAATGAATATACGATTGAAGTAAATCCCTGGGTGAATTACAAATTTGGAAAGAGTTATTTTGATTTCGGACTGCTGTTCGAATTTTCCACTACGGTAATGGAAAATACTTCTTCCCGCTGGAACGGATCAATGGGAGCAACTGAAAACGGAGTAATCAGAGGTTCTTACCCATACGAAGGCGGATTCAGCCCTTCCTGGGAAGATTTTTCGCAAGGCAGCTATAATTTTTTTGCTACCGGGTTCGAGGCTTCTACATCTGTAAATATTGCAGGCCGTTTTTCTGCTTTAGGCTCGCTTCTCATGCTGCGTAAATACAGTTATATCGAAAAAGAATACGGCGATTCGGATGTTCCTCCCGGCGGCGGGAAATACTTATTCAATAATACCCATACTAGGAATGACTATAAAAATGAAACATGGATGACCGGAGCAGTCGGTTTTGCTTACGGCTGGGGTCCGATCCAATTGCTGGCAACTATGCATCTTCCTCTTGCCTATCTGCTTGAAAAGAATACAGAGCTTGAAGCATCGGCCACGCTTGTTGATTTAACACAGAGAAATGTTTGGGCTGTGCAGGAGCCGGTAAGCTTCAGGTTTTTACTTGTTTTCGGGCTAGAAAGGCCGTAAGCGGATGCTGGATACAGGGTGTCCGGGTACAGGGTACCAGATGCTGGATAGGAATCCTGATATTCTCACTAGAATAAATTATTTATCTTCTATCCGATATGTATCCGGAATTGTACTCACTATTCTAAGATTAATAATTATTTTCCGGTAAAATTATTGGGCTCAAACCGGGTGCCCAATCTTCCAGTGAAGACCGAACGGATCAACAAGCCTGCCCAATTTCCACCTGTGATTTTCTCCGACAGGAAATACTTCCGATGCACCGGCTTTTATTGCCTGATTGAAAATTTCTTCAGGATTTTTCACAGTTAAAATCATCCGGACGGAATTGCCGCCGAGCGGCTGGACATTTAAACTTGCATCATCGGCAGATTCAATGCTTAACCAGAATTCAGCTCCATCGACTGAAAGCTTCACCACTAATCCTCCGTTAGGTGTTTCGAGACGGTAAGTCTCCACAGCACCATATGCAGATTTATAAAAATCTGCCGCTTTTATATCATTTCGAATAGATAACCAAGGCGTGATTGAAGAAATTACAACATTTTTTTATAAAAGTTTTTAATTTTAGTTTTTTGCATTGTCTTAAATCATTTAATAAATTCAAAAAAACTTTGACATTCTTTCCGCTGCTTCGCTGGATGTTATAACCGGAAAGACTTCAAATTCGACAATGTCTTTCCAATTATTCATCCATTGATCCAACAAAGCCGGATCATGAGTCTCCATTATTTGATAACAGCGGGATATGGTTTCATCAATCCAGCTTGATATATAATTTAAACCTTCAGGTGCGAGACGCCCTTTATCTCTAAAGCGCCTATATACAGAGATGTTATCTCCATTCTTGAATTTTTCAATTACCATGTATCC
>CAYSGP010000384.1:0-4424 GCA_964430095.1 uncultured Ignavibacteriaceae bacterium | reverse complement strand
ACCAATTTCAATAATGCCTAACAAGGAAACCAGGAATAAGCCGAACCAGATTAGAAAAAATTGAATTATTTCAGTAAAAATAGCAGATAACAATCCGCTTAGTGTTACGTATGCAGCTACGGTTACTGCAGACATCCACATACTTACATCCCAATTCCAGCCGAGAAAAGTATGGAGCACAAGAGCCATTGCATAGAGGTTAATTCCCGAAACCAGCAGGGTCATTATACCAAAAGCAATTCCGTTTAATACGCGGGTTTTTTCATCAAAACGTAATTTTAAATAACCCGGAACTGATTTAATTTTTGAGCTATAATAGAACGGCATCATATAAATGCCAAGGAAAATCATTGCAGGAATGGCCCCTACCCAATAAAAATGCGCAACGAACATTCCATACTTAAAGGTATTCCCGGTCATACCAAGCAGTTCGAGCGCCCCGAGATTAGCAGAAAGAAAAGCTAATCCGGCAACCCATGAGCTGTTTCTTCTCCCGGCTAAGAAAAAATCCTCTTCATTTTTTGTAAACTTTTTTAAATAGAAACCAATACCCAGAACAAAGACAAAGTAGACGGCAATAATTATCCAATCTACAAAAGTTAAACCTATAGCACTCATAAAGTTTCCCTTTTTTTATAGGATTTATTTTGAATAATTTAGTGATTAAAACAAAAAGCCCCTTGGTTTCTTATCGATAGTATTTTTATTGCCTCCGGATCAAAGGCGGAGGACATAAAAAATTTATAATCATTTATTAAATTATTAGGTATGAAAGCCTGTATAGTTCCGGCAAAACCGCCGCCGTGTACCCTGCATGCTCCGTAACCTGTTTTACCGATAAATTCTTCGGTTAATGCTAAGGCTAATGTTACAGGCTGATAGCCCACATCATTGGAAGAATAGATATTCTGCAGCCATTTAAATGATGAATTGCCCGATTCATTTACAAGCTTAAGAAATTTATTAAAATCTTTGTTCATTAATGCTTCAACCTGCTGCAGCACTCTCTGGTTTTCCTTTAAAAAATGATACGCCCTGAGAATTTCCCGATCCGACAATTTAGTTCTGATTTCTTTTATGCTTTTCAAAAAATCATTTAAATCCAATTCCCTGCATGTTTCTTTTCCGAATGCACACGCAGCGTTTTTCATTTCTTCCGGAATCGAGGAATAATCATCAGTTAAATTTATATGCGAACTGCCGGTATGAACAACTATAATCGAATATTTTTGTTCGGAGAAATTAAAATCGATTTTATTTATCAAGGGATGCTTATTGTCCTGAAAATCAATAGCAACAATTCCGCCGAAGGCGCAGGCAACCTGATCCATTAAGCCGCATGGTTTTCCAAAGAATTTATTTTCAGCAAATTGACCTATCTTGGCAATTTCTTCGGGAGAAATCTTCCCTTCATTGAAAAAATAGTTAAATATAGTTCCGATTAAGACTTCAATGGAAGCTGATGAGCTGAGTCCGGATCCCGGAAGAACATCGCTTGTAAATGCAGCGTTAAAGCCGCCGATCTTGAATCCTTTCTGTGCAAATCCTGCCGCAATACCCCGGATTAAAGCGGAAGTGGTGCCGGCTTCCTTTTCAATTTGGTTAAGTTCATTCAGGTTTACAGCGAAGGGAGCGGGATAACCTTCCGAATATATTTTAACATTGTTATCCGAGGAGAAGGAAGCGCATGCAATTGAATCCGAATTAATGCCTGCAGCTATTACCATACCGTTATTATGATCGGTATGGTTGCCGCTTAATTCGGTTCTGCCGGGTGAGCTGAAAAAAACTGCCTTTGGTTCTTCAAAGTTTTTTCTGAAATAATTAAATAATTTTTTATATCTGTCAGATTGATATTCCAGCGCTGATATATCTTCACCATAAAGATCTCCTAGGTAAATATCAGTTTCAGCAAGAGATAAGTTTCCGTTCATATTTCAAATTTTGAAAAAAATTTTAGCTTAATTGCACGAATAATTTCAATCTTGAATATTTATTTATTTCTTTCTTTTTCCGGAATATAAATAGCCAAATTATTAATCTTAATCAAACAAAATCTAATTTCTTTGTTTATTCGAGAACCGGCAAATTATTCCCTTTGATCGATTTAATTTCCACAACTTGGTCCATGAGTCCGTCAGATTTGATAATTAATCTTATATTACCTGTTTTATTTGTGGATTGAATAACTGCCAGGCATAATCCGTTAAAAGCATTACGCTGGTTGCTTTTATATGAACTATGATCCATTGGATTTCCATTGTCCACACCGATTATTTTTCCCTCGCCTTCAATTGTAAATCTTATAAGATTATCTGCCGTCGGAACAAAATTTTCATCAGCATCCACTATTTTTATTTCAACGTTAACGACATCCTGAGCGTCGGCAATTAAGGATTCCTTATCCAAATTCACCTTCAGTTCAGCAGGCATACCGGAAGTTTTAATTTCCTCGGTACAGACAATTTTGCCGTTCTTCTTTCCAACTGCTTTTAAAATACCGGCCTCGTAAGGAACATCCCATTGAAGATGTAAATCTGCAGTAGTTGGAAAAACTTGAGGTTTCTCATATTTATTCCATCCCCCCGAAGTACCTTGCCTTGGAAATTCCAACCGTTTTTCTCCGAAAGATTTTCCATTTTCAGCCGAAGGCTGTTCAGTCTTTGGCTGAAAGAACAGCTCAACTGCATCGCAATTTGTATAACAAAGAACGGGAATAACTTGACCTTCTCTTCCTTCCCAGCCTGCCTGCCGGTCAGGCAGGTTCCAATGAGGAAAAATGTGAATCATTGGTTCTTCAGTCCACTGACTTTTATAGAAATAATAACCGTCTTTAGGGAAACCGCAGAGATCGAGTACACCAAAGCTCGCATGTTTATTCGGCCAGACAGATTCGCCCAGATAGTCTATTCCTGTCCACATAAAATCCCCGATAACATAATCATGAGTCCGTACAAATTTCCAGAGCTGTTCAGCGCCAATCATCCAAAAATTATAAGAGGGTAAAAATTTATTAGAGCTGCTATTTAAAGAATTTTCACTCATCCAGAAATTTATATCGGGACGAACAGAAGCAGTATCATCTCCAAAAGAATACTCTCCGCGTACTCCGCCGCTGTTTGATATGCTTTCGGTTCCGATCATTTTCCAATCCGGGTGTGCTCGGCGATCGATATCATAATATAATTCTCTCCGTTCATGCCATCTATCTACATAATTATAACCAACGATATCAAGCATTTCCATGAATTCCAATGTTGCGGAACCTCCGTCTGCTGCTATATTATCAAGACCCGATGTAACAGGCCTTGTGGGATCTTCACGATGACAAATATCCATTAATGTTTTAAGGATTTCATCTCCTTTTTCATCTTTCTGTTCGGGGATTTCGTTGCCGACGCTCCACATGACTATTGAAGGATGATTGCGGTCGCGGTGAATCATGGCAGTAAGATCTTTTTCTCCCCATTCATCAAAATATTCATAATAGCCGTACTTGCGTTTGCCGTATTTCCATTCATCGAAAGCCTCATCCATTACAAGGAAACCCATCCTGTCGCACAAATCCAGAAATTCCGGTGCAGGCGGATTATGAGAAGTACGGATTGCATTGCATCCCATTTCCTGCAATTTTTTTAAACGTCTTTCCCAGACTCCAATGGGTACAGCTGCTCCTACACATCCGCCGTCATGATGCAGGCATACTCCGTTAATCTTAACATGTTTTCCGTTGAGAAAAAAACCTTTATCAGCATCAAACTCAATCTTTCTGATTCCGACATTTGTAATAACTTCATCGTTTTTATCATCTCCTTCATAAATTACCGAATGAAGTTTGTAGATGTTCGGAGTTTCCAAAGACCATAGAAGGGGAGAAGTAATTCTAAAATGATTACCTATCTCCAAAGATTTCCCCGGCTCAATAGAAAAATCATTTTGAGCAGAGGCTATTTCTTTATCGTTATCATCAGTTAAAATGCTTTTCAGCCTTCCTTTTTTTAAATCTTTATTTTTGTTTTCAATCGTTGTTTTTATATTCATTACGGCAAGATCTTTGGATACAAGAGGAGTAGAGGCGTAAACACCCCAATGCTTAATGTGGAGCAGGCTGCTTTTAACCAGCCAGACATGCCTGTAAATACCGGAGCCAGAATACCACCTTGTGTTCGGCTGTTTTGAATTATCAACCCGGACGGCAATTATATTTTCACCTCTGCGGAGGTAAGGAGATAAATCATAATAAAAGCTGCTGTAGCCGTAAGGATAATTACCAAGATGATGCCCGTTTATCCAGACATCGCTGTTCATGTATACACCGTCGAATTCAATCCATATATTTTTAGACAAATCCTCTTCAGATATATTTAAATGCCTTCTATACCATCCTATACCGGTTGGAAGATAGCCTCCGCTTCCTCCTGCCG
>CAYSGP010000383.1:0-4270 GCA_964430095.1 uncultured Ignavibacteriaceae bacterium | reverse complement strand
GGGGGTTTTATGAAACCGATTACTTCAGCTAAGTTTTTCTTATTATTAATTCTTATTTCAACTTTCCTTTCGGCAGACTTGTATTCACAAAAAGAACGGTCGGGTAGCAATCCCAAGAGGGATAATATAGGAGACCAGAATGATCGGCCGGGGAATAATGACAAACCAATAAATGGGAATGATGATAGGATAGAGCACACAGGCATTACAATCGAGAGGCCTAAGCGTCCGGATACAGATCCTATTCCACCAAAGCGAAACCCCCCTGCTTATGATCCCCCTGTTTATGATCCCCCTGTTTATAATCCGCCTGTTTATGATCCGCCTGATTGCGATCCGCCTATGCATCATCCTAAACCCCCTGTAGTAATTGATGAACCAATAAATCCAATAATCCTAATCTACAGACCTAAGGAGCCGGAGGAGCTATATGATCCGATAAAAACCGGATTAGCTAAATTAGACGACTTAGATTATGTAGGAGCTTTAGTGGATTTTAATAATGCTATAGAGGACGATACTTCCAATTACAAGCTCTATTATTACCGGGGTCTGGCTTTGTTAAATCTTAAAGATTATATAGAATCGATAAAAGATTTTAATATCTATTTAAAGTATTTCTTTTATGATATGGAAGGATACTTCCAGCGAGGACTGGCAAAATTTTATTTAAGCGAAAAGATTAATGCATTGGAAGATTTTCAGACCGCAGCCGAAATGGGTCATAAAATGTCGGCATTTATTATTAAAAATTTTTACGATTCAATTTAGATGGGAAAAAGCAGCTGTTGTTTGTGGAATTTTTTCGCCTGGGACTTCAAAAAGCCCTTCTTCAATAAAGAAGCTGCAGGCTAGTCATCAAACAACAGCTTAATGAACGAATAAGCAGTAACTGAATTTTTTACATTGAAACCTTATTGCTGCACACTTTCCACAGTGTAATTTCAGAAATTTCCGGATCATTTAATCTGAAATCCAAAGCTTCTTTAATAAATGAACCTGTAGGGAGCGAAAATAGAACCTGTGCTTTTAGACGGCTCTTCTGACCGCCTGCCGGCAATCCAAGATTTTCATTCAGGAAATCATTTATCTTTCCAGATGCTTCATATTTTTTTGTTGTTTTGGATTTCATATAAATACCATTAAAATTATTAAAACAAAAAAGTTGATTTTCCGTTTTTGTTTTCTGCATTTTTGCAGTTCCAATACTTCTTTTGCAACCATTATGCCAATGGTTATTTATCTTTAGTCACATAAATAGTGTAAAATCAATAAGTTCCGGGACTTTGACTTCCAAGAATTTGTTATCTTTCTAAAAAAACGATTCAAAATAGAACAGTTTTTTTATCGGCAAAATTCGGCTGTTCACCGAATAACTGTTTATAATTTTTCTCTTCTTAGCTAAGTTTGAACCAATAAAATTAAAATGGAGAAAAATATGACCGAAAATAGAACTTCTGCAGGAGGGAGAGTCACTCTTGGACTTATTATCATCTTTATCGGAAGTTTATTTTTATTTCATTCCCTTGATTATATAGATTTTAATGTTGCAAGGATATTCTTTTCGTGGCCTTTTATTATGTTCCTAGTAGGATTGCTGATAATAGTCAATTCTCATAACAAACTATTTGGGTTAATCCTTTTCGCCATCGGGGGTATTTTTTTACTGCCCCGTATTTTCCCCGATATTGAAATTAATCACGGAGTTATTTTTCCGATTCTTATAATCCTTCTCGGCGTTTATATAATTTCAAAGCACAGGATTACATCGAGGAGCACATCAGGATCTTTTAAAGAATCATACTTTAAAAAGGATACAATTGATGATATTGCCGTATTCGGAGGAGGGACAAAAGTTTTTTCCTCGGATAATTTTAAAGGCGGCAATATTACATCAATTTTCGGCGGTTCGGAAATAGATTTAACCGGGTGCAAGCTTGCCGAAGGTGAAAATATTATTGACGCACTTTTCATTTTCGGCGGTTCGGAAATTTACGTTCCAAGAGACTGGAATGTTATTTCCAGTATGACACCAATCTTCGGGGGATTTTCGAATAAAATAAGACGCGATCCCAATATGGCGATCGATACAAGCAGAACTCTTGTTATAAAAGGTCTTGCTATTTTCGGCGGCGGCGAAGTAAAATCAAAATTCTAAAAGATGATTTCAAATCCCATACTCCAGAATTTCAGGAATTTCAACATTTACTTTCTCTTCTGGATAATTCTATCCGTTATAGATATACTGCTGTTTACTCTTTTCATAAGAATAAACTTTACAACAGCACTGGCAGATAGTTTAATCTTCAATTTGCTTTTGTGCGGTATGGGATTAAGCTTCTGGTACCCGGCACGTTACATCCCTTTTGAAAAATTTGAGTTATTAAAAATATTCTTCAAGCATGGTGTAGGCGGAATTATAGCTTCGGCAATCTGGCTTACCATCGGCTTTTATATAATTAAGAGCATCCTGAATGATGATTCGAATTATGAAAAATTTTTCCTGGAGACTCTGCCGTGGCGGATAGTTATCGGTATTTTATTTTATTTTCTGCTGACTTCCTTCTACTATATAGTTATTTATTATACCGGTTTCCAGGAAAGAATAGTAGCCGAATCGGAATTGAAAAACCTGGTTACGGCTGCAGAGCTTAAATCCCTGAAGTTTCAGATTAATCCGCATTTCATTTTCAACAGTCTTAACTCTATGAGTGCCCTTACAATGATCGATGCCGAAAAAGCAAAAAGCATGATTCTGAAGCTTGCTGATTTCCTCCGGTACACGCTGGCTAATAATGAAAAGCAGCAAAACAAATTAAGTGAAGAGCTGAAAAATCTGCGGCTTTACCTGGATATCGAGAAGATCAGGTTTGAAGATAAATTTGATTTCATTGAAGAGGTTAATCCCGAGTGCAAAGATGTTCTTGTTCCAAATATGATTCTGCAGCCGCTGTTTGAGAATGCCATAAAGCATGCAGTTTATGAAACTCTTGAAAAAGTAACATTGAGATTAATATGCAGGAAAGAAAATGATTTTACTAAAATTATTATTGAAAATAATTATGATCCTGCAGCTGCGCCTTCCAAAGGGACCGGAACCGGTTTGAAGAATATAAGTTCACGACTGCTATTAATTTACCGGCAAAATAATCTTATGGAAGTAAAAAAGGAAAATAATATTTTCCGTATTATTTTATTTATACCTTGCAATAATTAAATTTTTGTTTTCTATTAAGCGTACTAGGCAAAAGAACTGCTGATGAAGGGCAATAATGAAGCTGAAAGCCGTTATAGTCGACGATGAAAAGCTCGCTAGAGAGATAATAAAAAATTACCTGAAAGAACACCCTCTCATCGAGGTTGCGGCAGAATGTTCAAACGGATTTGAAGGAATAAAATCAATAAATGAGCTGAAGCCCGATCTTGTTTTCCTGGACATCCAGATGCCTAAAATAAACGGTTTTGAGATGCTGGAGCTTCTGGACGACCCGCCATCAATCATTTTCTCCACCGCTTTCGATCAATATGCATTAAAAGCATTTGAAGTAAATGCGGTTGATTATCTTTTAAAACCTTTTTCACAAGATAGATTTAACGAAGCACTTTCGAAAGCTTATGTTTATATAAAGGATAAAACGGAGCAAAACCGGATTATACAGAACCTGATCGGCTATTATGAAAATAAAGTTGACTACCTGGATAAAATAGTCGTTAAGGACGGGTCGGAAGCCTTGGCTATCCCGGTTGAAAAGATTAAATGGATTGAAGCGCACGACGACCATGTATTGATTTATTCGGATGAAGGGAAATATCTTAAACAGAAAACACTAGACTATTTTGAAAATCATCTTAATCCGCAGGAATTTACAAGAGCAGATAATCAATATGTCGTTTCAACTGAAGAGATTAAAAACTTTGGACAGGCAGGAGACAAGCCTAACGGTATAAATTTGAACATAAAAAATTTAAAACCGGTTCATCAATCCCCGGAAGGAAAAACTGCGGCTGATATCAGAAATGAGAAAATTTATAAGCACAAACTGCTTACCATAATGTTTACCGATATAAAAGACTATTCAAAGAAGATGAATCTGGATGAACGCCTGGCGATTGAAATGCTCGAATTT
Organism: uncultured Ignavibacteriaceae bacterium; assembly: GCA_964430095.1. Lineage (GTDB taxonomy): Bacteria > Bacteroidota > Ignavibacteria > Ignavibacteriales > Ignavibacteriaceae > DATKLQ01. Next base: position 143 of record CAYSGP010000383.1, on the reverse strand, counting down.
CATAATAAAATTTTAAATTCCGCCATAAAATATTTCAGCGGCAATGTAATTGAGACTATAGGCGATTCATTCCTTGCAGCTTTTGAAAGCGCTGCGGCTGCTGCCCAATGTGCCGTTCAAATTCAGCAAAGTTTTGCAGATTA
>CAYSGP010000382.1:0-3420 GCA_964430095.1 uncultured Ignavibacteriaceae bacterium | reverse complement strand
TGTACATCGGTTTCTAGAACAATAACTCCTAAATAATTCAATCATACCCTGATAGAGCACGCTTCTATTCGCAGCTTCCTTTATCTGGAGAGAATCGGCAACTTCATCGACTAAATTATTTTCACTTTTCTGATAATAATTCAGATAAAGCTTTACTATTTTTCTTTTCAAATCTTCTCGGTTAAAAATTTCCATATAGATATAAAAAACAGGCAGAATAACATTTACAATTATTTCATCTGCTCTGGATAACCCGATAAAATAAAGGATATCTCCCCTTGCGGGCTGATCGAAAACGTAATGCTTCCGCCAAAATCCGTTTCCTTTGATTATAAAAAGGGATCTCAGATCGTTTGCTAATTTTTTAAAGCTGTCGCTGGTTTCAATTCTTTCAATTATTTTTGCAAGAAGATCTTCATTAATAAATTTGTTTATTAATCTGATCCCGCCAGCAATTCTCACTGTGGGAAAATTCTGGGGGCGTATTTTAAAAAACTGCCAGTGAGTCTGATGAAATTTTTTCCCGTCGTATTTAGGTTTTACTTCCGTCCATATTTCCCAGAGACTTCTGGCATAGGCGGCAATTTCTTCATCTGCCATTTTAATAGAATCGGGGAGCAATCCGGCTATATTAAATAAAATAGATTCCATCCAAAGGAGAAAATTCTCTTTCTTTTTGAATTTACTGATGAAATCAATATTTGCTGCTTTTGCAAGCTTCAGCATTATATCTTTGTTTTTTGAATATCCGAGAGCTTCAAAAACAGCTTCATAAATTAACTGGTACCAAACATTCTTATCGTTAAAATCATTAATAGTGAATTCTTTATTATAAAATTTTTCATCAAGATCATATCGTACAATCGGCTCCTTCAGGTTCAGCTCCTTCAGATATATAATTTCTTTAAGCCGCTCAAGCATTTTTTCCGATTTTTTCTTGAATCTCTGCTTCCCAAGATCAAACAAAAATTCAAGCTTTTCTTCGGATTTTAACAGTTCGCTGATTTCCGAGCAGGCCATTTTATTTATTCTGCTTCTTCTCTCATTCACTATTGCATTTTGGAGTGAAGACTGGAGGTCCTTGTTTAGGAAGGATAAAATGGAAATTGACTGGACTTTTCTCCCTTCCGGAGTATAAACGCAATGCTGCTGCGAATTATTGCTTATTACAGTATGGAGTATGACTTTATTATACCTTTTATTTAAATGATGCCCGTGAGCCTTCCAATCGCTGTAGAAGCTGTCAATTTCCACATCACCCTGGTAAGTAATGTTGCCGATTTTAACCCTGGCGTTTTTAAAATCAGGTCCTCCAAGTTCCCTGTTTTCCGTTCCTGCATCAATTACTTCAATTGATACTCCGTCGAAAGTTGAAAGTTTTTTGGAGAAATTTTGTTCTCTCCATATTTCATAAAGAAATTTTTCGTGAACTTTTAATTTTTTTTCCATTTATGCCCCTAATTGAATAGAAATGCTGTTGAAATAAAAAGAATCATGCCCTGCTAATCCTTGCGGAGAGCAGTTTATTATCCTTTTTATTTTAAGAAATGAACCGGCTGATGAGTAAATCCGGAGGGTTAATAAAATCCGATATGAATTTATTAATAAAAGATTTTTAAAATCTTCAATTAACTTTTGAAAAATATATTTTTGCAATTATTTACCTCTTGAAGAGGTTATATTAACCTAATAAAATTAAGATAAAACAAAAAACAAGAAATCCTGTCTATGCAAAAACATTCTTTACGGTTGAATTCAATTTCTTAATTTCTTCTTCAGCTCCTTCAGCAAAATCAAGCCCACTGCGTTTATATATTATGCTTCTGCTGAGATTTATTAAAAAATTGAATTTATTTTCCTTTTTGAAGATGTTGAGAATTTCTTCAAGGCTGCCCCCCTGGGCGCCTACTCCCGGCAATAGCACCGGAAGCTCGTCAATCAAACGAATATTTTCTTTTAATTCTTCCGCTTTAGTTGCACCAAATACGATTCCGCAGTTGTTCTTTTTATTCCATTGCCTTACTTTCCTTATAATCCTCTGGTACAGAAATGTTCCATCCTCCAGCTTCAGCTTCTGGATGTCATCTGCTCCCGGATTTGAAGTGAGCGCAAGGACAAAATTGAACCTGGTCGGATCAATAAAAAAGGGCAGGAGTGAATCTTCACCCAAATATGGATTTAAAGTAACTGCATCACATTTGAAATAATCAAAAACCGCTTTTGCATACATCTGGGAAGTGCTCCCGATATCTCCCCTTTTTGCATCGCCGATGATTAAAATATCTTCGGGAATCAGCTTCACGGTTTTTTCCAGTATTTCAAATCCTTCGGCACCGTACCTTTCGTAGAAAGCAAAATTCAGTTTATAGGCTGCTGCATGCTTCCAGGTTTTTTCAATAATGGCTCTATTAAATTCATAGATCGGCTTAGGAAGTGATTTTAAATGGATCGGCAGCTTGCCCAGATCACTATCTAGGCCGACGCATATAAATTTCAATTCCGAATTTTTACCCTTAAACTTTTCTAAAGCAATCATTCAGCGTTGTAGTAAAGATTGTGAAAAAGGTGTCGGCTTAAAAATAATCTAGTACAAATCAACATCAAAGATAAACAGAGAAAATTGATCTATTAAAAATCTAAGATCTATGATTAATATTCCGGAATGATTCGGTCTTGAGGTTTAAGTATAATTTTTTCTTGTACGGTAAATATTTGCTGCAATTCCGATCATTATCATATTAACCATTAAAGAACTTCCGCCGTAACTTACAAAAGGAAGGGGTATTCCGATTACAGGCATTATTCCGATATCCATCCCGATATTAATTAAGAAGTGCATAAAATAGATAGACATTATGCCGAATAAAACCAGGCTTAAAAATTCATCTTTAGCATGAATTGCAATCCTGAACAATCTCAGGAAAAGAATCAGAAATAAGACAATTACCAATGCGCTGCCGACAAATCCGAATTCCTCTCCGATTACACAATAAATAAAGTCAGTCCATTGTTCCGGAATAAACTGAAGCTGAGTTTGATTGCCTGAAAGGAAACCTTTACCAAAGAAGCCGCCCGAGCCGATCGCTAATTTTGCCTGCATAGCATTATAACCGGCTCCCAGAGGATCTGCAGAAGGATCCATAAAACTCATTATTCTTTTCTGCTGATGAGGGCTTAGTGCATTATAAACATAATCTGTAAAAAAGCCTGCGCCCAGGTTTAATCCGAAGACGGATAATCCGACAAAAATATCCTTCTTGAAGAAAAATATTCCTCCGGCGATAAAAACAAGCGAAACAATAAATGGAAATGTTCCGAACAATGAAGAAAAGGCTACAATTCCGGGAGACAAAACAATGAACAGACTGAAGAGGCTTATACCTTTCCAAAATATGAGAGCTATAATTACAGAAATGATAA
>CAYSGP010000381.1:0-3770 GCA_964430095.1 uncultured Ignavibacteriaceae bacterium | reverse complement strand
CAGTTTTTTTGCAGCAGCCAATCCCAATCCTGCGGAACCGCCGAGTATAACTGCCCAATAATTTTTATTTTTAAATTCTAATGACATTTCGGGAAAAATTTAAGATCCGATTCTTATGGGTGAGTAAAATATACATATACACTAACTTAAATGAAAAAGCAATTTTGGGTTGTGATAGACTTTAGAAGAAATTAGTTTAGAATAATACATAACTTAGAATCATACATAAGCCCGTTTGTAAAGTTTTTATTTTTTTCATTTCCTGCAGATAAAGCATCTTTTATTCATTTAATCTGTTTAAGATTAATTAATGACCGGTTTCGGAATGGGGGCTGTCTACCGGTTTAGATTCAGGGGATCCCACAGCCCGTTATTTTTAAAGACTTTCTTCATGTTCTGTCTTCTTTTATTTTTTCCGATTCAAATACTTCCAGATCTTTATTAGCCGGACCATTAATTACTTTTCCATAGCAGCTGAACCTGGATCCATGACAAGGACAGTCAAAAGTTTTTTCATCCTTGTTCCATTGAACAACACATTTTAGATGGGGGCATATTGCAGAGAAGAAATTATACTTACCTGTTTCATCTCTGTAAACTGCAATTTTATTTAATTGATAGCGTATAACTGCTCCGTTCCCGGAAAGAAGATCTTTTAAATTTTCAACATCTCCTTTGGAAAAAAGATCCGCGTATTGTGCAGCTACATTCAGCTGTTCCTTAATATAAATGAAAGCTGAACTTAAATTTTTTCTTGACGGATCATAAAGTGCGGAAAATTTATTTTTTCTGCCTAAGATCAAATCTTTTAAAATAATCCCGGCTAAAGTTCCATGTGTAATCCCGTTGCCTGAATCGCCTGTTACCAAATAAACATTTTCCGCGGTAGGATCTTTTCCTATAAAAGCCAAGGAATCCATCGGCTCAATAACTTGTCCCGACCAATGATAATGTACCTCCCCAGCATCGGGGAAATGTTCTTTTGTCCAGTCGTACAGATTTTTGTATCTCTCATCTTCAGGAATTTCTTCCTTATCAGCCTGCCCCGTTTTATGATCCTCTCCCCCTGCTATCAGCAAATCATAGTTTGTATTGTAATCTTGAAGCCTGACATAATGATAAGGGAGAGTAAACCATTCAGAGCAGTGCTCGCCGGTATCCCACCATAATGCCTTCGGCAGAGTTCCTTTCGGAATTTTACAGGCAATTACGTAAGTTCTGTAAGGAAACTGTTTAGTATGTATTACAAATCGCGTAGATATAGGTGTATTTGTTGCAACAACAATATTACCGGCATTAATCTGAAATCCGCCGCTCGCTTTAATAACTTTTCCTGAAATTTCATCTGCATGAGTCTGTGTAAAAATTTTTCCTCCCTGTTCAATTATTTTTCTGCACAGACTCCTCATATATTTTAAGGGATGAAACTGAGCCTGGTTTGGAAATTTTAAAGCGGGAGTATGAACCGATTTTATTCCCGGGACCTGCTCTGCAAACGAAACTTTCAGGCCTGCCTTGGAAGCTGCTGAAAATTCTTTCTGAAGATTCTCTTCTTTATCAGTATGATGAAGGAAAAGATAACCATCAAGCCTCTGGAAATCGCAGTCGATTTTTTCTTCCTTTACAATCTTATCAATAAAGTTTATAGCTTGGGAATGGCTTTCAGCAGCAAGTGCTGCATCCTTTTCATTAAATGTTTTTTCCAGATCAAAATACCTGTCATCGAGCACGTTTACAATGTGCGCGGTAGTTCTGCCGGTCTCCCCGCTGCCGATAAATCCGTCCTCAATTAGAGCTACGTTCACTTTTTCTTTCGAAAGCAAGTAAGCGGTTGTTATCCCGCTGATTCCGCCTCCGATTATAACCACTTCTGCATTGATGTTACGGTTGAGTTTTTCATAGAAGATAGGTTCGGTGGAATCTATCCAGTAAGAAATATTTTTTCCTGAAGTTCTTAAATAATTCGAACTGTTATCTCCAATCATTTTTTATTTCCTTTTTATAAAACGTAACAAATAAATTTTCAAAGTTGCGTTGACAGGGGGAAATATTTTATGCTCATCTTCGTTTACGGTTGTATATATCACAATAAAAAGATGCAGCACTATTTTTTTCTTAATAATCACAGTAATAAAAAAGATATGTTTTTAGGTTTAAGATGTATAAATAATGACTGATTTTTTATTCACTGTATTAAAAAAGGAGATAACTATGGATACATTAAGAGATTTGTTCGTTGAAGAGTTGAAAGATTTATACCATGCCGAAAAGCAGATCACAAAAGCTCTTCCGCAGATGGCTAAGAAAGCAACTTCAGGTCAGCTCCGTGAAGCTTTTGAAAGTCATCTAAAAGAGACTGAAAATCAGATTTCAAGGCTTGAAAAGGTTTTTAAAGAACTCGATCTTACGCCGAAAGGGAAACGCTGTGAAGGGATGGAAGGTATAATCCAGGAAGGAAAAACAATGATGCAGGAGCTTGATAAATCGGATACGCTTGATGCAGCTTTAATAGCTGCAGCTCAAAAAGTCGAGCACTATGAAATTGCATCATACGGAACAGTTAGAACATATGCACAGCAGCTGAATTTAAAAAATGCCGCAAACCTGCTGCAGGAAACTCTTGAAGAGGAAGCGGCTGCAAATGAAAAACTAAATGATCTGGCTATAAATCAGGTTAATGCCGAAGCAATGAGCGGATCAAAAGACGAGAACGAATAAACTTCCCTGCTAAACATGTTCAAGGAATAAATTCACAAATAGTTATGGTGGATTTATTCCTTTTCTTTTTAATTCATTTTTTAAAATTTAAAGGCCTTATTGATGCTTATTGATTCGGAAAAGATTTCCAGATATAAGAACATTGTAAGATTAATATTGAAGTACGGCGCAAAAGATTTTGTGCCGGGATCAGATAACGGTAATTATCAGATTGGTAAGGATTCATCGGTTGAAAATAGAGCAGAGGAATTTACAAAGGAATTGGAATCGCTGGGTCCGACCTTCATAAAATTAGGGCAAGTTCTTTCTACTCGACCGGACTTCATACCTGCTCCGTATATTGAAGCACTATCCCGGCTGCAGGATAATGTAAAACAATTCGACTACCGGGAAGTTGAAAAAATTATTCAATCCGAATTAAAAGTAAAAATTTCTAAAGCTTTTTCCGAGTTTAATCAAGAACCTCTGGCTGCAGCTTCTTTAGGGCAGGTTCATTATGCCCGTTTAAGAGACGGAAAACCGGTAGCGGTAAAAGTACAGAGACCCGGCATTAAAAATACTGTGCTTAAGGATTTTGAAGCACTTGAGCAGATAAGTAAAGCGGTAGATGATTACACCGATGTCGGCAGAATATACAGCTTTAGGAATATCCTGAGTGAGTTTAAAAGAACGCTGCTGCTGGAATTAGATTACAAGAAAGAAGCGGCTAACCTTAAAAAATTAAGACAAAATCTTTCCGGGTATGCAAGAATTATAATCCCTAATCCTATTGATGATTACACAACCGAATCCGTGCTTACAATGGAATTTGTAAAGGGAGAAAAAATCAGCAGGTTGTCTTCATTCTCAAGGCTAGATCTGGACGGTAAAGAACTTGCATCGGAATTATTTAATGCATACCTGGATCAGATTTTACTCGATGGATTTTTTCATGCAGATCCCCATCCGGGAAATGTTTTCATTACTGAGGATAAAAACTTAGCTCTTATTGATCTGGGAATGGTTGCGAGAATAGATCCGGAAATGAGGGAGAACCTTTTAAGGCTGCTCCT
>CAYSGP010000380.1:0-9642 GCA_964430095.1 uncultured Ignavibacteriaceae bacterium | reverse complement strand
AGACAGGGGAAGCTCAGCGGATTATTTCTGAAATGAGAATCGTAATAACGGTTTTCGGATCTGCGGATGTTGTTTTAATTGTTACATCAGCTTTTAGAAGCGCTTGAACCGAATTATACAAATTGGAATCCGAATAGATTGATTTGGCTTTTAAATAATCTTTATAGTAAAAAGGATGAGTTCCGACAATTCTTGCTGCCGCAGCATCGGGAAGCTTTTGGCTTGTCATTTCTGCAATCCTAGATAATCCCGTAAAATATCTCGTAAGCATAAAGATTATGTATGTCGGCTCTGCTCCATTATCAAGCATGTTAAAGACAATCTTCATTGCAGCCGGTTTATCTTTCCTGCCGACAGCATTCTGCAGATCAAAAATATTATACTCTTTTAATGCTGTTGAAAGTCCTTTTATAGAATCGAGGGAAATTTCTCTCTTATCACCTAGGTAAATGCAGATCTTTTCGATCTGCGATTCAAGCGTCGATCTGTTTTCTCCTGTAATATCTAGAAGCATTTGCGCATTCTCTTCGGAAATATTTTTCCCAATTGATTCGCAGTAGCCGGTAAGCCAGTCAAGGAGATTTTTTCCTTTTAATTCTTTTGCTTCAAAAAGAAACCGGCTTTCAATTAATGCTTGGTAAGGCTCGTTGCTGAGATTTGTAATTTCCCCTGAATGAATTAAAACAAGGATTGTAAACTCAGGCGGAGAAGCTGCATAATTTACAAGCTTCTTTTTATCTTTTACTTTATCAAAATCTTTGAATATAATTAGCTTTTTTGCGGAGCCGAAAGGAAAGGCTTCGGCAAAACTTAAAACTTCGTCCAGAGTTTTCTCTTCGCCATGGAAAACTTCAAAATCAAAATCGGATTTCAGAAGAGGTTTCACAGCGTTCTCAATGGCTTTTAATCCATTATCTATGCTGAAGGAATCCTCACCGAATAGAAAATAAACAGGGAGTATCTCCCCGGTTTTAATTCTTTTTACGGCATCCTGAATTGACTGAACACCGGCTTTGGACTTGGACATAAGCAAATAATTCTAATTTTAAGTTCTAAAATAGAAAGCAAGATTCATATTCGGAAATCTGTATTAGTTGATTGAAGCCTTAGCCTCTTCTTTCATTTCGGATTGCGGATTTTCGAATTTCGAATTGCGGATTACTTTAAGTTTTATTGGAAAAAAATTATTGGAACATTTATAAGTAAAAGATAAATAAAGGAGGCCAATATGGATAGATCCGCACCTGAAAAAATCTGAGCAGCAGTGTTAGTGTTAGCAGCACCCCAGCCCAGTTTATCAATTGAAATCAGGAGGATTTATTTCCAGCAGAAAGATGCTGATTGCGAAAAAAAAAGTGACACGAGTTCAAGTTCAGGCTTAATTGCCACAGGTAGGTTCAAGTTCAAGTCCCTAATTCTTGAACTTGAACCTGAACTTGAACTTATTTCGTTACTATCGTTACTTTCTGCATTACCACATCATTAACCGGCCGGTCGTAGGGTTTTGAAGTTTTCACTTTACCTATTTTATTAACAATATCCATTCCCTTTGCTACTTTGCCGAAAATTGTATGATGCCCGTTGAGCCATTCGGTCGCAACGGTTGTAATAAAAAACTGGCTGCCGTTTGTGCCGGGTCCTGCATTAGCCATTGCTAGGTAGCCGGGTTTATCAAATTTTAAAGTATCTACTATTTCATCATCAAAGCTTTCGCCCCAGAGACTTTCACCGCCGGTCCCGGTGCCGGTCGGATCACCGCCCTGTATCATAAAGTTATCGATTATCCTATGGAAAATTATTCCATTGTAATAACCTTTTCTTGCAAGACCTACGAAGTTCTCAACAGTCTTCGGTGCCGCTTTTGCAAAAAGCTGTACTTCAATTGTTCCCATATTTGTTTCAATTACGGCAGCATATGATGAGTCGGCTGAAAATTGACTTGTCCCGGTTGAATCTGTCATTTTTGTTCCTTCATTAGTGGTTTCCGACGTTTCCTTACCATTTGAATTTGATTCTTTACAGCCCAAAGTCAAAATAAGCAGTAAAGATAAAAGGAAATATTTCATTGAACCTCCATATTAAATATTGAAATTGTTAATCATTTAAAACTAAATGCATGACTGCATGGATGCATGACCTTTTGAACTTATGGATGAATTATATATGACCATAAAAGAATTAAAATTAAAATTCCCAGGATTATCCTGTAATAAATAAATACAAATGTAGAATTTTTCCGTAAATATTTTAAGAGAAAATCTATTGCGGCATATCCGCTTACGGCGGAAAACAAAGTTGCAATAATGAGATTGATGCTCATCGAAGCATCCAGAAATTTTAAAGACTCACAAAGCTCAAGGAGTCCGCTGGCCAAAACAGCAGGAATACTGAGCAGAAAAGAAAATCGAGCTGCTGCTTCTCTGTTTAATCCTAGAAACAGACCCCCGGTGATAGTTGTTCCTGATCTTGAAGAGCCGGGAATTAATGCAAATGACTGCGCGACACCGATAAAAAAAGAATCTAAAATTGAAATATCTTTTATATCTTTCCTGAATTTTGCCGTCTTTTCGGCAATTGCCAGAATAACGGCAAGAACAATCAAGCTTCCTGCAATAACATATAAATTTTTCGTTAAAGAACCCTCAATTATATCTTTGAACAACAATCCAATTATAACAACGGGAATGGTACCGATTATGATCAGCCATCCGAGCTTTGAATCTTGTTCTTGTTCTGAAAAATTTTTTCTTGAGAAAATATTCTGCTTAAAAAAGGAAGTTATAATATTTAGTATTTCTTTCCAAAAATAAATCAGGACAGCTATTAAAGTTCCTATTTGAATAACAGCGATAAATGCGGTCCATTGTTCCGGATGATCAGCCGAAATCAGGTTCATAAACTTTCCTGCTAAAGTAAGGTGGCCTGTGCTGCTGATCGGAAGGAATTCGGTTATGCCCTGGAGAATACCAAGGAAAATTGCCTCAATAATATTCAAAAATTTCTCCTATTATTTGAGAATTTATCAAAAATGTTCAACAATCAATTTTCAATAATCAACTTAAAATGAAATTAAATATCGCTCATTGAACATTGAGTATTTTTACCTAAGCCTAAGCTTCAGTCTTAACCTCAAAACAAATAAGAAATTCCCAGCCGCAATCCGAGAGAAAAGGAATTCATCGAAACATTTTCTGGTATAACCGTATTTACCAGATATCTCCCGTTATTAGCAGGTTCTCCGTTAAAGTCATATTTAATATCTGCACCTATATTTGCATATACCTTTCCCCCCAGCGATGTATTACCGTCTGCGCGAAGAATAAAACCAAAGCCGGTAGATTTATAGGTAGTTGTTGAGCCGGTCCCGGGTAATGATTCATCTACGAAAACAAAACGAGGTCCGACACCTCCGCCGAATTTAAAATGATATCCTTCACCGGAGACTACATAATAATTCATTACGGAAAGGGCTAAGATATTGTATGCAAATTCAAACTGCCCCAAATCATAAACACTTGTATATGAATTAATTAAATAACCGGCATCTATTCCGAACGAATAATTTTCATTTAATAAATAGCCGGCTTCACCCGAGAATACGACTGCTGCGTTCATGCTGCCTAATAATTCAGTTCCAAGCAGCTGATTAATATAATCCTGTAATGAAGGGATACTTGCAAAATCAATCCCCATTCCTCCGCGAAGTTCGACCTGAGGATAAATTATTGAGGAGCTCAACATTAATAGGGCAAAAATGAAGGAGTTTTTCATAATTCATCCACTTCCGTCTTGAGCACTTTCAGTAAATTTTCGTGCTGTTTATTAAGCGTTAAAAAAAAGAACGAACCGGCAAATATAGATGAAAAGTAAGAGATTACATGTGTTAAGAAAGCGTAAGAAAGCGAGACAACTTCACTGAAGCCGAACAGCATGACAAGAACCGATTTAGCAAAGGTATGATATGAACCGGTTGCCCCGGGAGTCGGAATGATAACTCCGATTGTACTGATGCTCATTAAGACCCAGCCCATTGCAAAATTTACAGGCTTTATGTTTTCCATTCCCAATGTAAAAAATCCGATGTAAGAAGTTGTTACATAAAGGAGAATTATAATTACGCTGAGAAGAAGCGTTAAGAGATAATTTTTTGTCCCTTTAAGACTGCCGAAACCTTGAGTAAGCATACTGAAAATGTATGCGGTTTTATGAGCGAGGTTTTCGGAAAAGTTTCCAATAAGCCTTACAATTGTTCCGTAAAAATTTTCCTTAAACTTTATGATCATGTAAAGAAACAGGATAACGCCGCCCATCCCCAGCATTAAAATATAAATAGCAGACGTAAGCCACGGAAAGTTTTTGCCGAGATCATCATTCCATATCATCAGGGATACAATGACGGCAAGTCCCGAGAAAATCATATCAATAATTCTTTCTACAATAATTGCTCCGAACATGGAAGAACGGGAGAGCCCTTCCCATCTGCCGATCAATACTGCACGTGCGATTTCTCCCAGCCTTGGTACAACGCAGTTTACTCCATAGCCGACCATCAACGCACCGAAAAGATTTTTCATTGATGTATCCGGTTTGACCGAATTAAGTATAATCTTCCACCTGACTGCTCTCACAAAATGGGCAAATAAATAAATGCAAAGGTAGGCAAGCACCCAATAAATTGAAGCCTTCGAAACAACTCTGAGAACCTCTCCGAAATCAACATTGTGGAAGGCTATATATAAAAAAATGCCGGTTAGGAGGAAGGAGAGCGAATAATTAATAGCTCTCCTTAAAATTTTTATGTTATTATTCGGCTCTAAGATCAATCACCTTGCTTCCTTCCGGAGGAGAAAAAGTGAATTTATTATCCGGAATATTCCGGTTCAGTTTATAGTTAGATAAAGCAATTTCAAAAACTCCGCTGTTCGGATCATCTATTAAAATTTTTTCAATCAAATATTCTTTATTCACAGTGATCTTCACTTGGTTAAAATTCAATTCGGAAGATTTTTCCGGCACAAGCACCAGCACCTGATTTTCCCCGGCAGGCTCGCTGCTTATTTTACATTCCGACGGATATTTATAAAGAATTTTTTGAAGCGATAACGCGGAGGGATCAGAATCATCGAATTCACTTATGACTACTTTATTCCCGCTTTTACTGTAGTTCCAATTTGTTTCACCATCTGAAACTATCGTTGAATTCTTCAGCTCAAGCCTTAATTTGTTCTCTTTCTTATAAAATAATTTACCTGATATTTTTTCCGAGCCTCCGGAATATCTGGCAAAGTCTGCAGAAAGATCATTGATATTATTAAATTTTCCCTGTACTGATTTTAAAATGCTGTCGGCATTTTGGGTATATCCGCAAGCAGTAAAAAGCATGAAAACCGATAAAGCTGACTTTAACATTTATGCACCTTTATTTTCTTAATTTCATGCTTAAACCAAAAATATAATTTATTTGTTTCAAATTTAAGAATTAAAAACCAGAAATAATTACAGCAGATTAATTCATAATGATAAGTCAATATAGTCTTCCGGACTCTATCTTATTTTCTTTGCAAAGCAGACATCCAATGCATTCATTTAAATGTACTCTATATCAAATTAAGAATAAATCTCATTCTTTTTTATTTGAAAATTAATTTTCACGGAATATTTTTATAAGAATAATTTGGCCTAGTTCCCGTACCAGCCTTTGTCGTTGAAATCTATTTACAGGACCTAAATCAAAGAAAGATCTGTTATGTTTAAAGACTCTGGTATTATTAGAGCCAATGAAACAGCCGTTTTAGAAACCAGTAAAAAGCAGCCCCGTTTAAATTCGGTTGATCTTGCGCGAGGGATTGTTATGGTTTTAATGGCTCTTGATCATGTAAGAGATTACTTTACAAATGTCAGATATAATCCTCTGGATTTAGCACAAACAAGTCCTGAGCTTTTTATGACGCGCTGGATTACGCATTTATGCGCTCCTGCTTTTGTATTCCTTGCGGGCACCGGCGCTTATTTATCAACCCGGAGAGGAAAAACGAAAAAAGAACTCTCTGTTTTCCTTTTGACGAGAGGATTATTGCTTGTTTTTCTGGAGCTTACATTAGTGCGGTTCGGCTGGGTTTTTAATTTAGATTATTCGTTTTCACTGGGACAGGTTATTTGGGCAATCGGCTGGTCTATGATTGCGCTTGCCGGACTAATCCATTTTTCCATAAAAACAATTTCCATTGTCGGAATTTCAATGATACTTTTCCACAATCTTTTTGATAAGGTTACACCGCAGCAGACAGGTATTTTCGGATGGACATGGCAGATTCTTCATTACGGCGGAAGTATCGTTTATACCCCCGGATATCATTTTGAAGCCGCTTATCCTTTAATTCCCTGGATCGGCGTGATGGCTGCAGGTTATTCATTCGGAGCAATTTTATTAAAGGAAGAAAAGAAGAGAAGAAAAATTTTAACCCTGATCGGAGCAGGATTAATTATTTTCTTTTTTCTTTTGCGCTTGTCAAATATTTACGGGGATAATAGCATTTGGAAAGAGCAGAAGGATTTTATCTTTACATTTTTTTCATTTATAAATGTAGAAAAATATCCGCCGTCTCTTTTATTTCTTGCAATTACATTAGGCATCACTATTCTTGTTCTGCCGATTCTCGAGAAAGCAAAAGGAATTGCCGCAAAGTTTTTTATAACCTTCGGAAGAGTTCCGATGTTTTATTATCTTCTTCATATACCATTGATACACGGATTGGCTGTAATCACTGCTATAATTATGGGAGAAAAATTTTCATTCATGTTCACCAACACTCCGCCCTGGATCTGGCCGGAAGGCTGGGGATTCAATCTGCCGGCTGTATATGCATTTTGGACAGGAATTGTATTGCTGCTTTACCCCTTTTGCGTTTGGTTTGGCAATGTAAAGAACAGGCATAGAGAGAATAAATGGCTGAGTTATCTGTGAAATAAAGTTCAAGTTCAGGTTCAAGTAAAGTGAAACTCTTGAACTTGAATTTGTACTTGAACTTAGACCTTACCTCTCCCCATTCCCTCACGTTTCGGCAGAGATTCGTCATCATAATCTAAATAAATATCTTCTGTAATATCGTTGGATCCTTCATATTTCAACCCTGCATTCCTAAATGATCTTATTGCAGTCCCCAATCCGACTTTCAAACTTTTCACCTCAAGAGATAATTTATTTAAAGAATTTTGATATGCATCTTCTGCTTGGTTTTTCAAATCCTGACGCATTTGTCTGCCGCTTTTAGGAGTAAATAAAAGTGCAAGAGCACTTCCGGTAACCGCTCCAAGGAGGAAACTTAGTATGAAAGAATTTGTTTTTTTCATAATGACCTCACGCCAGAAAATCTATAAAATTAAGTTCCTAGTTAATATATACAAAGCAGTTAATCAACATATTTTTGAAATTCACTCAATATGATCCAAGACATACAATAATTTTACATAAGAATGAAGCTTGAAACTCTTTTTAAATATTGTTAGCTTTTTTATCGAGCTAATCCCCTTCAAGGCGTCATATCATATTTAAATATGAAATATTTCTTTTTTCTATTATTTTTTTGTCAATTTCTGCTCCGCTCCCAAACAGAAATTTTATATGAAATGTTTTTTGATAATGCACTCCATCATGAAGCCGAAATAAAAGTAAAATTTTCAAAGCTGGAGATCGACACATTAAAATTAATTATGAGTCAGACATCCCCCGGCAGATATGCGGTTCATGATTTTGCAAAAAATATTTATAATTTAAGAGCAACCGATGGTTTCGGGACGGAATTAAAAATGATTCACCGTTACCCGAATCAGTGGAACATCTATGGTCACGAGGGAACTGTTGAATTTAGTTATACTCTTTTTGCGGATCATGCAGACGGGACCTACTCCGGGATTAATTCAGCACATGCTCATCTGAATATCCCCTCCGCATTCATCTGGGCAAAAGGCTTGGAAAAACTGCCGGTTACAATTAAGTTCGATCTGCCGGATAAATGGAATGCAGCTACTCAACTATTTCCGACTATTGACTGGAATATTTATACTGCTCCTAACATGCAGTACTTCATGGACAGTCCTATTGAATTATCGGAATTTGAGGAGAGAAGCTGGCAAGTTGAATCAGGATCTGAAAAATATAAACTTAAATTGGCGGTTCATCATCAGGGGAGCACTGAAACTGTTGATGCATTTACCGAGATGATTAAGGCGGTTGTAACCGAAGAGAAAATAGTATTTGGAGAACTGCCTGACTTTGATAATAAAGAATATATTTTCATTGCGGATTTTGTTCCTTATGTTTTCGGGGACGGGATGGAACACCGGAATTCTTCGATCATCAGCCGCAGCCATGAATTACACTATCAAATAATTAAATCCATTGAAACGGTCTCGCATGAATTTTTTCATTCCTGGAATATGGAAAGAATCCGGCCTAAATCAATTGAACCATTTAATTTTGAAAGACCGGTTGTATGCAATGAGCTTTGGTTCGCTGAAGGGTTTACTGAATATTATGAAGATCTGATACTTTGCAGGGTAGGAATAATAAATCTGGATCAATATGCGAAAGAAATATCTTCATCTCTGGACGAAGTTCTAAACTCACCTGGTAAAGAATATTACGGGCCTGCAGAGATTAGCGGATTTGCTTCTTATGCCGATGGAGCAAGCTACAGGGATTACCGGAATACCCCCAATACATTTATTTCTTATTACAGCTACGGCGCAGCAGCAGCTCTTGCATTAGATTTAACTCTCAGATTGAGATATCCGGAAATTAGTCTGGATAATTTAATGAAAAGAATGTGGGGAAAGTTCGGCAGGAAAGAGAAGCCTTACGACAATGAGGAGATCAAATCAACTTTAGCTGAAATAACTAATGATCCCGACTTTGCAGGAGAGTTTTTTGAAAAGTTTATCTATGGAAAAGAAATGCCCGATTTTGAAGAACTGCTTTCAAGAGCCGGACTGACTATTACAAAGAAAAATCCCGGGAAGGCATATTTAGGAAATATAAAAATCAGAAGGGCGAATAATAAAAGTATTTTAGATGAATCTGTAGTAAAAAATTCCCCGTTATATAAAACCGGCATTGATCTGGGAGATGTACTTATTCGAATTGACAATGTAAATATAACAGACGAAAAATCTATTGATTCGGTCCTCTCTGAGCACAAACCCGGGCAGACAGTCTTAATTAAATTTGAAAAGAATGGTATCCCGCAGTTTAAGGAAATTGTATTCGAAGAGGATCCTGAAATTGAAATTATTCCATTTGAAAAAGCCGGTAAACTTATGAGTGAAAGGATTAGATCGTTCAGGAGCGAATGGCTCAGCAGCCAGGATAAGGACAAACTCCCGCAGCTCAGTAAATACTGCAGTGTTTGCGGACGCAAATATCCATTTACTTACCAATTCTGCAATATTGACGGCGGGGAATTGCTCCTTACTCCGAAAAAATAATGATTATGGATATATCAATATAAGATGGATAAAATAATCTGGACAATAGGACATTCAACCAGACCGATTGAAGAATTAATTGAAATATTAAAATCATTTCGGATTGAATCCGTAGCCGACGTAAGAAGCTATCCCGGTTCGCGGAGATATCCTCAATTT
>CAYSGP010000379.1:0-17646 GCA_964430095.1 uncultured Ignavibacteriaceae bacterium | reverse complement strand
TATTTGGATTGAAATAATCAAATCTAACCCCGGCATTAATGATCAAAATATCGTATTCCATTTTATCCTGAATATAGGCAGACAATTCATAAGGATAACGCACATATTCTTCATGATATTTTGTACCGATATTGCTGTAACCGGGCGTCCAGATGGGATTCCCATTCATATCTGTTTGACCCTCTGTAAAATTTCTTAAATCTTTCCAATGGTTATACAATTCGTGATAGCGTCCTTCTGCGCCGATTTTAATTTTATGTTCCTTGCTTATCTGCGATTCAGCGGCTAGAAGTGCCGTGTAAGTCCATGTATACCTGTCATACCTGTCGGTTTCATTCCCGCCGTATCGGAATGTATAATCGGAAATAGGAGTTGAATTGTTCGGATCTACATACCTGGAATCCAGATCATCTGAATATAAATAGCCCCAATATTTATTCAGATTGGATGAAAATTTTAAAGTTGCAAAAGTGCTTTGAGACGGGAAGAAGGATACCTGAATGTTATTAATTGCGTTGGTTTTATAATAATTCCTGGTTCCATCCGGAGCTAATCTGTAAGCATGGTTATAATATTTATTCCAGGTTTCATCCCAGAAAAAGCTGTAATTTAATTTCCAGCTCTCAAGGTTATAGCTTAATTTGCCGCTATAGGCTTTACGTTCCTCCTGGTTCATCGGAACATAAGCTCCGTCGCCATTGTTCCTGTTTATAAAGAAATCCGGATTATTTTCATCCGGTATTATAGGAGCCAGGTCATAAGTATTATAAACTCTCTGCCCGTAAATAAAACCATTGGATTTAAAATATCTGCCGGAAAGAAAAAATGTAAGGTCGTCTATTATTTTCGTAGGTCCGCTGAAACTAAACTGAAAATCTTTTGGTCCGTCTGCATTGAATTTTTCCAAATTCCAGAAAATGTCGTCATGAGCAGTAAAGTAATTTCCAAGATAAGCTTCCGCCGATCCTTCAAATTGCTGAGATCCTTCTTTAATAACCATATTAACCACACCTGAAAGAGCTTGTCCGTATTCAGCGTTGAATGTTCCGCTAATAACTTCAACCTGCCTGATTGTATTATTTTCAATTGAAATCGTATTTTCACCATTGAATACATCATTAACAGGGATTCCGTCAACCAGGTATGCCACTTCATTTGCCCTGCCGCCTCTAAAATGAAGATCTCCATTTGCATCTTCAAAAACGCCGGCCTGCTGGGAAATAACCTGCTGAAGATTATCAACAGGCATTGATCTGATCTCATCCGACGTAACAATAGCAGAAGATGAAGTAAGGTCCTTTGTAATCATCGGCTGCTCAGCCTGAACAACAACTTCACCTATCTGGATAGCCTCCGAAATCAATTCGGCATTTACTTCGGTTGTAAGATCAATTCTTACATTTACATTTTCCACTCTTACCTTATTATATCCGACTGCGCTTATAATTAGATTATATTTTCCGGGAGGGATATTATTAATATAGTAATCACCTTCGTCATCTGCGGCGGCGCCAAAATATGAATCCTCAACAACAACATTTGCACCGAAAATAGGCTCATTGGTTTCCTTATCTGTTACTTTCCCTTTTATTTTACCTGTTGTACCGGCAAATATTTGAGAAGACTGCATCGAAAAAAACAGCAGTAATATCAAAAATTTAAATGAATTGCCGGAAAATCTTAAATGTTGTTCTGTCTTATTAAAGTAAAGCATATTCTTATTCCTAAAAATTTAATAATGGATTATGCCGGCTGTAAGGAAGCAGCCGGCATAAATGATCATGAAAGATTATTTCATTAGTATCATCTTCCTGCTGCTTGAAAATGATCCGGAATTCAACTGATAGAAATATATTCCGCTGGATAAATCAGATGCATTAAAATTAATCGTATGCAGACCGGAATTTTGCTGTTCATTAACCAGCGTTGTTATGAATCTTCCCAAAATATCATATACTTTTATAGTTACTAAACCCGGTTTTTCAAGCGTGTAAATTATTTGTGTTGTCGGGTTGAATGGATTCGGATAATTCTGAGAAAGCGAATATGTATTAACCAATGCCGGATCGCCGTCTTCAACATCGAGCCAAGTATTTCCTATCCAGGTATAGAGCCAGAGAGAAACGTTATTCCATGATTGATCTTCGTTTATCGGAGAGTAAGTAAGAATACCTTCTCTTGTCCCGGATGCATCAGCATCATTGATTGAAAAATCAATCGGTATTCTATATCCTTCAACAGGAACAAACAAATTATCGCCAAACTTAGTTGCCAATAAAGACCAAGGTATTCTCGCTTCAACAGCATACCCTGAAGGGAACTTCTCTCCCCAGTAATAATCAGCTCCCGGAACTAACAAGCTGTCGCCGCCGGAAAGCCCATCGATTAAAGCCCTGTCATAAGAAAATCTGAAATGATAATCAGGTTCGGCGCCTCTACTATAACTTGTATGAGGTGCGCCATGCCAGTTATATAAACCTAGAAATAAATCGGGTGAATCGTTTAAATAAGTAGTAGTCTGTGAATTTGAAATAACATCATCTTCCACATCCAGGGCGACATACAGATAAGTATTATCGACGGCCAGATAAGCATCAAGAGAAAGATCGTCATCACTATCTATAATTGTATTAGTAACAATATAACCGCCTCCGGAAGGAGCAATATGAATCGGCGTAACTCCGGACCATTCACCTAAATTGCCGTCAGCTGCAAATGTAGGGGCATTTAATGAAATTGTAGCAACTCCCTGGGCAGTGTTTGAAACAGGACCGGTTGAAGCATGATCTGAGATATTTCCGTTATCATCTGCACATGTAATTGCATAGTAGTATGCAACCTCTAGATCATTTACTGGGGATCTTAAAACATGTGTAAACAGCTGTTCTCCTTCTTCAATCTTCGTAGCTGCTACTTCAGCCTGAGCAACATCTGTAATAGGATTCATGCTGTAATATATATTATAGCTTTCGCCATCCTCACCAGGCACATCTGACCATGTAACAAGATTTACATATGCACCGGGAATAATTGCTAAATTTGTGGGAGCTACCGAAGCTTCGACATCGATATCCGGGTTGCCCGTCCATATATCATCAAACCAAAGAACACTTCCGGCAACACCGCTGCCTACCCAGTCTCCTGTAACAAATTGAAATAAAGTTAAATTTGATGGATCTGCAAGGTCTGTAACAGCACTCTCGTTTACTTTAATAGCACTGTTTAAAGGAAAACCATATTCATGCCATTGATTATCTCCCGGAGGAACAAGCAAGAACATACTTTTTTGAGTGCCGCTTGTTTCGAGCTGAATTCTTAATGTATCACTCCAGCTTTCTGACTTTAACTTGAATTTTAAGCTGTCAGTACTCCATGCATTTACCAAACTATGAGGTGGTACTATATTCCAAGCAAGTCCCGTCCATCCATTACTCCATTCATCACCTTGGACCCATTTGACAGCATTTTTTTGCGGAGTTGAACCGGCACCTTCTTCAATTGAACCTTGAGATTGACCCCATGTCCACATCTCGAGATTACCGGGAACAGCTTTACCATTAAAAACAACTAAAGGAACTTCTCTGACTCCTGTTCTTTCAAATTTATCGAGTAAGAATTCAACGGAATCTGCTACATCTGTCAGACTTACAGCAGCAATATTATAAGCAACAATTTTATCGTAATCCAATACTTTATTGTTCTCCTGGGTAGCAGGATTACGGCTCCATGCGGCTGGGAATAAGATAAATCCTGTAGTATCAGGGTTACCGGAATCAACTACTCTTTCAAATAATGGAATCTTCAGATGAACCCAACCGGAAACAGCATCGATTATGGTTGTATGTTCATAAATATATTCTTCATTGTTATCGCCCTGATTAGGACGATCAGCGATATGAATTCTAAAAACAAAGCTTGCCGGCAATTCCGGAGGCATTGTCACTTTGATCCACAAACTCAATGAATCATTTCTACTAAGATCAAGAAAAGTTCCTTCAGGGTATACTTTCTGGCGCTGTACATAAGTGCCCCAAGTATGTACAGATGCAAGGTTACCATGAAATTTAAGAGAAGCTGCACCCTCAACTTTATCATCGGTTACTTCACTGAAGGCTGCAGTGGAAGGTGCTTCAAGCAATGTACCATAAGTTGTGTCCGTAGAAACCGCATCGAAACTTTCAATAAGCGTTTGCCCTCTTGAAACAAAGCTGATTGACAGAACACTCAGAAGAATTAGTAATTGTACTTTCTTCATAACTATCCTCCTTTTAACATTATTAATTAACTATTATAGAACCACGATGAAATTTCTAATTTATTTTTAATACCATAGGCTCCATAAGCCTAGAATCAATAATACAATGAATGCCGATAAAATGATATTTTTTTTAAATGCTCTGACGATTTCCTGTTCGCCGGGATTAATATCAATTTTTATTTCGCTGAGGCTGTCCGCAAGTAAATATTTTATCTTATTTATTTTTGTTTCTTCAATGCATTGTGTTAAGAAGCTTATTGAAACAATTAGAGCTGAAGATATGATAAAAAGAAAAACGGCAAAATGAAGATAGTTAATGCCTGCAAAAAACTGCAGCAGCGGGTGCGTCAATAAGCCGGAATTATTAAAAACCTCTATTACCAGTCTTGATACCCCGATTGCTTCCCCTATAATCAAAGTCCAGAATGCTGCTTTAGAAGTAGCCTTCTTCATCAATATACCGAAGAGAAATACTGCAGTAATAGGGGGACTTATAAACGCCTGAACACTTTGAAGAAAAATATAAATTTGAGATCCGATTAACTTAACTAATGGAACACACAAAATTGCAGTAATAACTATGGTGGTCGTTGAAAGCCTGCCGATTAAAACCAACTTTCTTTCATTGGCTTCGGGATGTCTGGGCTTATAAAAATCATTGGTGATAAGTGCAGAAGTAACGTTAAATACACTGCCTAGGGAAGACATTACGGCGGCTAATAATCCGGCAACCACGAAACCTTTAATTCCTATAGGTAAAATATTGCTGGCTAAAAGAGTCGGGTAAGCTTCATCACCATTCATTTCAGGGAAGAGTGCAGCAGCAATCAAACCGGGCAGTACAAGAATGAAAATCGGGAAGATTTTCAGAAAAGCAGCTAAAAGAGAACCCTGCCGTGCATCATTTATAGATTTAGCGCTGAGTATTTTTTGGACTATATAATGATCGGCGCACCAATACCAGAATGCAATAATAGGGGCGCCGAAAATAATGCCTGTCCAGGGGAAATCAGGATCAGAAATTGATTTGAACATATTGAAATAATCTGCGGGCAGCTTTTGCTGAAGACCTTCGAAACCTCCAACTTCATTCAAGCCGAATATTGTAAGAATTATTGCACCTAGAAGCATTAAAATGGCTTGAAAAGCATGGGTTTTTATAACTGCCGCTGCTCCGCCCGTTACACTGTATAAACCGGTTATAAGGAGAACAATTATTGCCGAAGTATAAATGCTTATTCCAAAAATTTTGTAGAATAAAATACCGCCGGCAAAAATTGTAACCGTAATTTTTGTGAAAATATATAAAAAGATCGAAATAACTGCAAAGAATCTGCTGCTTTTTCTTCCAAAACGTTTCTCCAAAAATTCCGGCATTGTTGCAGCACCCGATTTTATATAAATCGGAGCTAAAAGCCAGCCGAGAATTATGAGGATAAAAATTGCCATTAATTCAAACTGACCGACTGCTAACCCACGGGACGCACCTGATCCTGCCAAACCGACAAAATGTTCACTTGAAATATTTGTTGCAAAAATTGATAAACCGAGCACAAACCAGCCGATATTTCTTCCGGCTAAAAAATAATCATCGAACTTTTTCTCACGGCGTGAATAGTAAAATCCCAGACTCAATACAATTATTAAGTATAAAACAATTACTAAATTATCTATTAATGTAAAATTCCCGGACACTTAAATTCTTTCCATAGTTATTTAAGCAGTATCATTTTTTTTGCATCCGTACGATCATTTGCGGTCAGTATATAGATATAGACACCGGTGCTTAAACCGTACTCATCCGAATTAAAATTAATATTATACTCTCCCGGTTGTTTTTCTTCATTAACTAGGATTGCTACTTCTCTCCCTAATACATCATAAACCTTAAGCGACACAAATCCGAAATCCGCAATCCGAAATTCGAAATTAGTTGTTGGATTAAAAGGATTTGGATAATTCTGTTTTAAAATAAATTCATCAGGTATTGTTTTCATTTCATCATCTACACCTGTTATTACGGCAATTCCCCCTAAGTTATAATAAGGTTCATATGCGGTTTTAAGTACATCTTTTACGAGCTTTCCCTTAGTCCTGTCCATATTATATATTCCCATGCTTTGGAAACCGCTGGGATGTCCGTGTGAATACCAATCAAAAATGCACCACCAGGTTACTCCCATCAAATATCCCCCGTAATTATAGGAGCCGTCCGGTTTAATTACTGAAGCTCTGAACGTAAATGCTTGAAAAGTAGAATCGAAAACAGTAACCTGAGCATTTTGTCCGTTGAGAGAAAGCTGCTCACCCGACCAATAGCCGAATTCGGTATCCAGAATAGGCTTTAAAGGATATTCTATATTTGCATAGCCGAGAAATCTTCTGGTGCCCTCATAATAAGTCCCGCCATGAAAAATTCCAAAATACAAAGTCCAGCCAGCAACGTCGCATGCAGCTTGGGACGGATCCTCAGGACCAGGACGGTCCGCCGCAGCTGATTGAGTAATTAATCTTCCATCAGGAAATTTAAATTTGATATCCTGCTTGACTGTCTGGATATATGCTTTTCTGTTTTCCACATCGAGGCATTCGTTGCAAGTACTCCACAAAAGTATTGAAGGGCGGTTGTAATCTTTAAA
Source organism: uncultured Ignavibacteriaceae bacterium (assembly GCA_964430095.1). Lineage (GTDB taxonomy): Bacteria > Bacteroidota > Ignavibacteria > Ignavibacteriales > Ignavibacteriaceae > DATKLQ01. Next base: position 10,749 of record CAYSGP010000379.1, on the reverse strand, counting down.
TACCATTTCTCTGAACATCTGCTCGTGTATATGCCTTACAGAATTCTGTATAACCCAAGGAAAAGATTCATCAAACCACCAAACCGGAATTTCTTCTATAATTGTAATTCCCAGCCTGTCTGCCAGCAAATAAGTATAAAGGTGATTCGGATAATGAGCCGTACGAAGCATATTTGCATTTACCCCTTTTACCTTCAGCATATCTTCATAAATTGTATCGATTGGAATGCTTCTCCCAAAAACCGGATGATCCTCATGACGTGCAACCCCGGTGAAAAAAACAGGCTGATTGTTTAATAAAACTTTATCTACATCGGTTCTTATCGTTCTGATTCCGAATTGGGTGCAGTATTCATCTATTATTTGTCCGTTTTCTTTCAGCAGAATTTTCATTATATAAAGATTAGGATATTTAGGATACCACAGCTTGGGATTTTCTATCTGAACTGATGTTCTCCAAACCTTGGCGGAATCCTGGTTAACGTTTAATGAAACTTCCGAAGCACCTGAAAAAACAGCAGCGCTTCCGATTAAGCCGGCAGCTTTATCGGCTTTAATGTTATTCTCATTTACATCGGCTTCGAAAATTTCAAATGAAACATCAACATTTTTGCCTGAAGAACTGCTGTTGAATAGAGTAATTGTAGTCTGAATTGTTCCGTCAATACTTTGGGGTACAATATCAGTCCGTACTATTGAAACCGGATTGGAAACTTCAAGGTAGACATCATGAATAATCCCGGTATAATTAAACCAATCGACTCTTGTATAAGGGACAATATCTTTCCTAGAACCCCAGGCAGGATTATCGACTCTGACAACCAAAGTATTTGATCCGCCGTAGTTCAATGCAGAAGAAACATCAAAAGCAAAAGGAGTATACCCGCCTTCATGGTAACCTATATATACATCATTCAGCCAGACGTCAGCCGCATAGTTAACGGCATAAAACATCAGTTTAACAAATTTTCCGTTCAGTGAATCCGAAAGATTAAATGTTCTTCTATACCAGACACCGTTTTCATAATATTCCGGGACAGTCGGATAAGGATTCATTTGGTTTTCAACAGACGGAATCATTTTAGTCTCCCAGCCGCTGTCATCGTAACTTGAAAGGTATCTTTCCTGAGCCTCAGTTATCAGGTTTTGATAGCCTGCTGCATCTCTCTTACTTAAGGTAACATTATCATCTGCATTAAACCTTTGTTTCTTCCAATCACCTTTTAGATCAATTATTTGCCTATTTTGTTTTTCAAAAGAGGGCATTGGTATTCCGTTCTGGAAAGGAATATATATCTCATCTATGCGCTGCATTTTTAATGTAGGATCAAGGCTGGCAATTTGTGCAATTACATCTTCCGGAAAGGAAATGAAAAATAAAGAGGAAATTATGAAGCACCGAATCACACCGTAAGGGAATAGTATAGATTTAATCATTTACTACCCATTAATTAATTCTTGTTTAATTGAAAGAGGTAACTGCCCGATATGGCTTAAACAAGTAACATACCAATGAGAGGAAATAATAAAATACAGGATTTAATATTTTTTGAGGGTAGTTAGATTTTCAAAACCGAAGATTTTATTAAACTAATAAGGGAGGAGTTATTAAATTGATAAGGGAAATAAATCTAAACTCCTTTAGTAATTTGGATGAAAATTCATTTAAGATTCGATTATTTGTTATAATATGTTTTTGAAATTTCTTTCCAATGCAGCAAAAATCGGCAATCAAAATTTACCATTTTTACCATTTTCCAATTACCATTTACCATTTACTTCAGCCCCAGCTCTTTCGCCATCCGGTAATAATTCGGCGGGGCTAATCCCATTTTTTTTGCAGCTTCAGTATCGGAATCCGAATTATCCCTGACAAATTTAAAATATCTTTGGCGGAACATTTTTTCCAACTGCTTTAAGGGAAGCATCTCTCCGTTTTCCATAAATTCAATCCCGCTCCCGCGCATTGCAGAATCTTCTTCTTTATCTATAATTCCCAAAGCTATTTTTACCTGCACTGCATCTATAACCGATCCATCGTTAAACAGCATGCGCTGCATAATATTTTTCAATTCCCTGACATTACCTCCCCATTCATAATTAACAAGTAACTCCATTGCTTCCTTATTAATTGACGGTTTTTCTCTCCCCATATTCAAACTCATCATTGTGCTGAAATGATCAAGCAAAACAGGAATATCTTCCTTCCTATTTTTCAATTCCGGGACAGAAATCGGAACTACATTTAACCTGTAATACAAATCTTCCCTGAAACGTTTGGCTTTTAGTTCTTCCTCAATATTCCTGTTTGTCGCGGCAATTAATCTTACATTAACTTTAACTTTTTCTGTTCTCCCGATTTTTTCAAGTTCACCGTCCTGGATTACCCGAAGAAGCTTAACTTGTGCGGATGGGGGCAGCTCGGTTATTTCATCCAAAAAAATAGTTCCCTGGTGAGCAAGCTCGAATAAACCGGGTTTTCTTTTATCAGCTCCTGTAAAAGCGCCTTTTTCATATCCGAAGAGTTCGCTTTCAACTAATTCATTCGGCAGGCTACCGCAATTAATTGCCACAAAGTTTTCAAATTTTCTAGAACTGTTATAATGAATATTGTAAGCCACCAATTCTTTTCCGGTTCCGGAAGCACCTTTAATTAAAATGCTTACATCGCTGTTGGAATATTTTTTTATTTCATCTTTTAATTTAATTATTGAAGGAGAATCGCCGATCAGCTGTTTCTGCATCAGTATATCCTTAACATTTTTGTTAAGTTTCTGGTTCGACTTCTGCCTTTCTTTTTCCAGCCTGCTTTTTTCAAAAGCATTAAAGATGCTTATAACAAAATCAGTCGGCTGGTAAATATAGTCTTCGATATCGCCGGGATATTTTGTACAGTACCAAAATGCTCCTGCTTTAATGAGCTTATTGGCGAAATTAAAGTCTGTAAGATTAACAGTCATTTTTGTGACCACAATAATCTGCAATGAATTATCAATCTCTTTTATTTTTCGTATCAAATCTTCCCCCATTAATCCGCCGGCGATCTGGAAGTCCATTACAATAACATCGTAGCTTCCGCAATTTTTTTGAAGAAGGTCTACCGCAGTTTTTCCATCAGAAACGGTATTAATAATTTTTATCTGCTCGGAAAAAGGTTTTATCGTGTTTATCACTCTTCGAACATCATACTCCTCATCTTCAATCAGTAAAACATTTATGAGATTGTTTAACATTTTAAATTCCGGTTTAGATTAAATAGTAATTGTAAAACGGCAGCCGCCTTCCGGGATATTTTCGGCGTCGATGCTCCAGCCGCAGCGTTTTGAAATTTCGTAAGCAATATAACAGCCGTATCCGGCGTTGGGCACATTAATTTGTTTAGTAGTAATATTTTCCCTGAAGAGTTTTTTTATGCCTTCTTTATCGGTTTCAAGCAGCTCTTTTGATATTCCTTTGCCGTTATCTGTAACTAAAATAAATGATTTTTTTTGAAGCTCATCAAAAAATGTTTTAACGGAGATAACAAGATTATTAACTCCGGAATGGTCAATGCTGTTTTGTATAATGGGCTCGATAATTTCCCAGAATACAAATTCGTTTATAGAAACTTTGGGAAGCTTTTCATCCAAATCAAGCTCTATTTTGAAAGAATTAGAGCTGCTGGAAGTCCTTAAAAATATATTGCTTACAGTAAATTTTACTGCTTCATTTAAATCGGTGCTGAAGAGCTGGTTTCTAATAGTCTGCAATGGAGGATCATACCATTTCATATCATAAATTACCCTTGAAATAAAATTTGCATACTTATTTACCCTGAATTTTATTTCGCTGATATTATCTGCTGCAAGCTGACGCAAATCTTCCTTTATGAAACCCATCACTTTTTCGGCTTTATGATGCGTATGATAGATGCGTTTTGTAAATATCATTTCTTTTTCATAATTAATTTGTTTCTTTAAATTGATTTCATGCTCTTCAAACAACTGCTTTTGAGCTTCATCCCTTACTTTAACCGAGTAAGATGAAATAAAATACATTGCCAAAAGACCGAGTAAAATTAATGATAAATAAATAACCGATGTTTCATCGTAACCTGAAATAATTTGATTTGTGATGAACGAAAAATCCGGTGTATTTTTAATGTACAGAGATCCTATATATTCTCCCCTCAATACAAACGGAACAAAGGTATGAAACGTCTGTTTATCCGAAAGTATCGTATATATCTGTTCTTTTGATCGTATATCGTTCTGCAGCCCATGGTACAATTTTATTGCTTGAGCATGTGAAATCTTTGTATCCGGAATGTCGGCAGCACCTTCAAGAAGAAAAGAATAAAGAACTTTCCCGTCATCAATAGCATAGATCCTGTCCCCTTTTGAAACCAGGATACACAGCTCTTCAATATTATGCTGTAAAATCTGCTGGCTGAGTATTATATCAAAGGATTGAATAGTTTTTCCTGCGTCTTCCGCATTAAGCTTAGCTTTCGGCTTTATTGTTTCCAGGAGAAGCTCCAGCGATGTAGTAGTCAAATTGGCTAATCTTTCAGCAGAATCCTGCTGATACCATTCTTGAGTATCGCCTAGAAATCCTCTGATAGAAGCCTTATTAATAAATGAAACAATGAGCTGAAATACGAACAATATTACAAACAGCACCGTGAGATGTTTAAATTCGAAATGGTACTCTTTAAGTTTTTCGATTATTCTTTTTGTTACAGCCATGGTATAAATTTTTTATTTTATTAAAATACTATTTGAATTAATTTTTTCTTCGGCATCTGCCAGTGCTTCATTCACGCTTATTTCCTTTCTTATGGCAAGATTAAGATAATATGAAAGAATATCCGATATTGCGGTATATCTTTCTATAAAAGGCCTGTGAATTCCTCTTTGAAGAAGTGAATAATATAATTTTAATTCATCATGCTTATTTGTAAAGCTTGTGTCTTTATAAACATTGACATTAATCGGAAGCAGTCTTCCTTCCGAGTACAAGATTTTCTGCGCTTCTTCACTTGTAAGAAAATTTAAGAATTTTAATGACTCGGGAATCTTTGATGAAAATTTTGATATCATTAAATTCCAGCCGCCGTAAACCGAAACGGGATTAGTGCCTTTGAAGTGCGGAGTCGGAACGCTTTCGAGGTAATTAAAAACCTCATTGTTATTGAACGAGCTTCTGCTCTCATTGCTTAAAAATGCAGTCCATCCGCGAAGAAATACTCCATTGTTTTTTATATAATAATTGTAGCTTGGATTTTCTTTTAACTGAGTTACCTCCTTAGGAGACAATCCGTATTTATTTACAATATCCACCAGAAGCTGAAGACACTGACGCGATTCCGGAGTATTTAATTGCAGCTTTCCATTAAAAAGTATCGGCTTTCCCAGGTTTGCCATCATCTCGGCAAAAATACATATCAAGCCTTCGAAATCATCTGCCTGAAAGAGAAAAAAAGGATAGTTGTTTCCGAGTTCGTTCTTAAGCAGAACAAAATCTTCCCATGTTATGGAATCTTTTAATTTTTTTTGAATTTCGGGATATTTAGTAAGTTTTTGAAGAATATCCTTCCGGTAATACATTAAAGCAATATCGATATACAGAGGTACGGCAACAAAAGAATCCTTGTAGAAACATGATTCTTTTGCATACTCAAGAAGTTTTTCTTTTTGAGAGGGAGAAATAAACTTATCCAGGGGGACAGACCATTTTGCAAAGCGGGGAACCCAAATCTGATCGACCGAAAAAATATCTATTCGTCCGCTTTTACTCCTTAAATATCTTGCAAGCAGCTCTTTCCGTTCGTTTGTGCTGAATTTTGTAAACGGAAGATTTATAGCTTCGACCTCTATCTGCCCTTTATACTTTTCATTGAATCTATCAATAACTTTCTGGTGAGCTGCGGAAATATGATCAACAAAATAAATTTTTCTTATAAAACTGTTTTCGTTTTCTTTTACCTGAACCGGAGGAAATATGTATAAAATCAATATGAATGCTGTGATTACAATTGAACTAATAACGACATAAAAAAGTTTTTCAAAGTTCATTGAATTTTATTTTTTTAAGTTGAAGACGATTTTCATCCCTAATTTTGGATTTTTAAATCCAAAATATCGGCAGCTAAATAATATTCCTTATCAATTTAATAAGCAAGATTATTAAAATAATAAATGCTGTTTTTAGAATTCCTTAATAAATAATCTAATTAAGATAGATTTTAAAAATTCACTTGGAATTTTCATAAAATAGATACTGTATAAGACTGCAGTCAAATGCTTCTGCGGGCATAATATTTGCAAAAATAAGATGTAAGGGCTGAATGATCCCAAAATTTATTTTAATAATTAATTCACAAATCTTTATATGAGCAAATATTTTATTCTAATATTATTATTTACTATACAAACAGCCGCTCAGCAGGGTTTTGTGTCTGCAGACGGAAAACGAATTATTTCACCGGATGGGAAACCGCTGCTGTTGCGAGGTATTAATTTAGGCAACTGGCTCGTGCCCGAAGGTTATATGTTTAAATTCGAAAATACCTCATCTCCAAGATTGATTAATAATTTATTTTTAGAATTGCTGGGTCCGGAAGAAACTAATAATTTCTGGAAAATTTACAGGGATAATTACATTTCAAAAGATGATATAAGTTTTATTAAAAAACTTGGACTCAACTCAGTGCGAATCCCGTTTAATTTCAGATTATTCGTTCAGGAAGATACCGGAATTTTTACGGGACCGGGATTTGAGCTGCTCGATAGGGTAATAGCTTGGTGTAAAGAAGAAAATATTTATGTGATTCTTGATATGCATTGTGCTCCGTGCGGGCAGACGGGAGACAATATTGACGACAGCTGGGGCTATCCATTCCTGTTTGAAAGCGATGACTGCAAAAGATTGACTGTTAACCTATGGGGGAAAATAGCAGAGCGCTATAAAGACGAAAATATTTTAGCCGGGTATGATCTTCTAAATGAACCGATTGCTCATTATTTTGATTCGTCTAAGTTAAATCCCAATTTAGAACCTCTGTATAAAGATATTACAAAGGAAATCAGGAAAGCCGATAAAAATCATCTGATTTTTCTAGGCGGAGCACAGTGGGACAGCAATTTTAAAATTTTTGGTCCGCCTTTCGATTCAAAATTAGTCTATACATTTCATAAATACTGGACTGAGCCGGATCAATCGGTTATACAGGAATACATTGATTTCAGAGATAAATATAATGTTCCGGTTTGGCTCGGTGAATCCGGCGAAAATAAAAATGAGTGGATAGCTGAATTCAGAAATACTTTAGAAAAAAATGAAATCGGGTGGTGCTTTTGGCCGTATAAAAAGCTGGATGCCTCAAGCTGTATCGCTTCCATTAATCTTACTGAAGAATATAAAATAATTACAGCTTATGCAAATTCCGATAGAAGCTCTTATGAGAAAATCAGAAAAGCAAAACCGGATATCGGTAAAGTAAAAAAAGCTTTGTCGGATTACCTCGAAAACTGCAAATTCAAGAACTGTACAATTAATAAAGATTATTTGAAAGCTTTAGGTTTGAAAGATTGATTTTTTCAATTCTAAGGTTATTCCGGCTGTTAGCTAAAGTATTAACTTAGAGGAATATTAAATGAAGAATACATTATTCATATTAATCGTTTTTTTTATTTCGGTATTGTTTACTGGAGGAAAAAATGAACAGCTTCCTTATAAAGATTCTTCACTTGCAATTGACGAAAGAGTAGAAGATCTTTTAGGAAGAATGACGCTTGAGGAAAAAATAGGCATGCTCGGCGGGACAGGCTTCGAAACAAAGGAAATTAAAAGACTCGGAATTCCTCCGATGAACATGACGGACGGACCGGTCGGTGTCAGGTGGAATGGTTCTTCCAGTTCTTTTCCCTCAGGAATTTCGATGGCTGCTACATGGGATACAACTCTTATAGAAAAATATGGAATTGCATTAGCGGAAGAGACTAAAGCAAAAGGAAGGCGCGTAATTCTCGGTCCGTGTGTAAACATTGCCCGCATTCCGCAGGGCGGAAGAAATTTTGAAAGCTTCGGTGAAGACCCTTACTTAACCTCCAGAATGGCTGTTAACTATATTAAAGGAGTGCAAAAAGAAAAGGTCGCAGCAACCATCAAACATTTTGCATGCAATAACCAGGAATTCCAGAGAGATTTCGTTGATGTAAGAATCGATGAGAGAGCTTTGAATGAAATTTACCTTCCTTCATTTAAAGCTGCAGTTCAGGAAGCCGGGGTGCTGGCCGTTATGTCGGCTTACAATAAAGTGAATGGTTCCTACTGCAGTGAAAACGAATATCTTTTAACCAAAAAATTAAAAGAAGAATGGGGATTTAAAGGAATGGTCATGTCGGATTGGGGAGCCGTGCACAGCACGATGCCGACAATATTAAACGGTCTAGATCTAGAAATGCCGACAGGAATTTATTTAAATGATTCCACTATAAACTCAGCAGTAAGCGAATCATTAATTGATGAGAAAGTCCGCAGAATCCTGAGAGTAATGTTTACCATTGGTCTGTTCGATCCTTCTGTACGGGATGAAAAACCTGATACTACGGTTTTTACAAGCGCAGAACATAAGGCGCTCGCATATGAAATTGCTAAAGAAAGCATTGTATTGTTGAAGAATGAAAAAAATATTCTTCCGATTAACACCGATGAAATTAAAAGCATTGCGGTAATCGGTCCCAATGCAGCTGTAACCAGGACAGGCGGCGGCGGCAGCTCATTTGTGGAACCGATTTATTCCGTTGCTCCTCTCGAAGCTTTAAAAAATAAAATAGGTAATAAAATAAAAATAAATTTTGCGGAGGGAGTGACTCTCAGCGGGGATACTAAACCGATTGAAGCAAAGTTCTTCGCTGGGGGAATTAAAGCGGAATTTTTTAACAATAAAGAGCTGAGCGGAAAACCTGTTGAAAAGAGTTTTGATCAAATCAATTTCGATTGGGGAGGTGAAGCGCCTTTTGAAGGATTCCCGGAAGATAATTTTTCAGTGAGATTTTCTGCAAGCATTAAAGCGCCGGTAAGCGGAGAATTTGCAATTGATGTAAACAGCGACGATGGAGTCAGGCTTTATTTTGACGGAAAGCAGGTAATTAATGATTGGAACGATCATGCTGCATTTACAAATACTTTTAAAACAAAATTGGAAAAAGATAAAACTTATAATATAAAAGTTGAATATTATGAAAATGGAGGAAGTGCAAGTGTTAAATTAGGATGGAGACTGCCGGGGGAGGATCCTTTTGAAGCGGCAGTAACTGCGGCAAAAAACTCGGAAATAGCAATTTTATTTGTCGGGACTTCTAATAATTACGAAAGCGAAGGATTTGACAGACCGGATCTGGCTCTTCCGGCTAATCAGGATGAACTTATTGAGGAAGTCTGCAAGGTTAATAAAAATGTAATAGTGGTGTTGAACAGCGGATCTCCTGTTCTGATGGATAGATGGATTGATAAAACAGACGGGATTCTTGAAATCTGGTTCGGGGGAGAAGAAACCGGGAATGCTGCGGCTGATGTCCTGCTGGGAAATTATAATCCCTCAGGCAAGCTTCCGGTGACATTTCCTAAGAGGTGGGAAGACTGCTCAGCTTTTAAAACATACAAAGCTGAAGACAGTGTAACTTATTATTCGGACGGAATTTTCGTGGGCTACCGGCATTTTAATAAATATAATATTGCACCTCTTTTCCCATTCGGCTATGGATTGTCCTATACAAACTTTCAGTATGGCAATCTTAAAGTAAATGGAGATGAGGTGAGTTTTGATTTAAAAAATACCGGTAATATGGAAGGCGCAGAGGTCGTTCAATTGTATGTTAAAGGTTTGGAAAGTTCAGTTGAGAGGCCGGAAAAAGAATTGAAAGCGTTTAAGAAGGTAAGGTTAAAAGCGGGGGAAATGACCAGAATCAATTTTTCATTTATTGGTAAAGCTGTTCCATTTTTTGATCCATCAGCAAAAAAATGGAAAAGTGAACCTGGTAAATATGAGATAATGATCGGAAGTTCATCAAGGGATATAAAGTTGAAGACTCAATTTTAAATTTTTCCGGAAGTATCGATCGTAGTTATTAAAGGTTTTGGAAAATTAATTTAATAATATCATTAATAATTATCGGTGAACTCTTCGGTTTCCGTTTTTCCTCGGGAAAAGGTTAATTGGTATCAGAGGAATGTATCCTAATTTGATACTCGCATAATTTTATAAGATCTATTACTTTAGAATTCCCCGGCTGAAGCTCTTCCATCTTTAAATAATAATTCAATGCTTCTTTAAATTGTTTATTAAATCTTAACTCTTCAGCTTTATGGAAATAGTATAATGCAATTTTACTCAATCCCTCCAGGGCGCCAAGATGCATCGGCTGTTCTTTTAAAATCTGTTTGTAAATTTCCGCAGCGTCTTCAATCTTACCCTTCTTAAATAATTGAGCTGCTTCCTTTAAAATCAGATTCCCTGCAGACTCGGTTTCACTAGGTTTTTTGACCGGCTTTGATTTCCCCTCTGCAGATGAAACATTTAAGTCCGGCTTTCTTAATGTTTTATCAAAATTATTTACAGTATTGTTGTCATTTTTATCCGGATCAAAAAAAGGGAATGATTTCATGGAAAGAATGCCGGCTATGATCAGTACAATAATAATTGCAATAAAAATCAATATTTTACTTTTGTTTCTTCTTCTCTCTGCAAAAACAGGCCTCTGGGAT
>CAYSGP010000378.1:0-2965 GCA_964430095.1 uncultured Ignavibacteriaceae bacterium | reverse complement strand
AATATAGATCTAATTTTTGGATCCTCTTAGAGGATCAACAGAAAGTTATTATATTGATTATTATACAATGCTAGATTTACTCAAACTAAGAATAAAGCACGGCTCTCAAGCAATTAAAGATTTGCGTAATGCTTCGATAATTGATACGCACAGAGGGTTTCCTGTAATTGATGAATCAAAACTTCCGGATGACCGGCAGAATATAATTGAGAATTGCCCTGCGAATGCAATCTCAATGAATCCGTTTTCAATTGATCTAGGGAAGTGCATTTTCTGCGGCGAATGCGAAAAGCTGACAAACGGTGCCATAAGATTAACAAATGAGTATAAACTTGGAAGCACAAGCAGAGAGCGTTTAATTGTAAAAGCCGGAATGCAGTTTCATGAATATGTTAGAGATGCAATTGATACACGAAAAGAAATACATAAAATATTCGGGCGTTCTTTAAAACTGCGGCAGGTTTCAGCCGCCGGCTGCAATGGGTGCGAGCTTGAATTAAATGCATCCAGCAATGTTAATTTTGATATGGGAAGGTTCGGGATCGATTTTGTGGCATCCCCGAGACATGCAGACGGAATTGTAATTACCGGACCAATTTCAAAAAACATGTCGCCGGCATTAAAGGATACTTATGACAGCATCAGTGATCCCAAGATTGTAATTGCATATGGTGCATGCGCAATAAGCGGCGGCTTATTTGCAGAATCAGACGAGCTCAACCGATCGTTCTTGGATGAAATAAAAGTTGATCTTTACGTCCCCGGCTCCCCTCCCCACCCGCTCACTTTTATAAATGCTGTTCTGGATTTTATCGGAAGAAAATAATTAAAAACCTGAGTGCCGACTACCGGTTACCGATTACCTTCACTTATTTTCTTCGGAGAGACTTTCTTCCATCTCCGCAATCCTTGAAAAACGTCCCCCCAATTTTTCTTTAGTTTCCGCCGATAAATTTGAATTTAAAATGCTTCTGCAAATCTCCAGGGCTTTAACTTTATTCCCTATTTTTGCATACTGCTGGGCAATAATGTGCAGCAAGGTAATCTCCTGTGATTGATTCGGCAGATCTAATTTCCGGTATGATCCTAAAATATCATAATAAATACTTATTGATTTTTCTCTATCAATTCCTTCATAAGCTCTTGCTAAAGTCCATTTAAATTGCCGGTTTGCCGGATGGAGGTTTAACATTTTATCTGCGGCCTGAACTGCTTTATCAAATTCTTTCTTATCAATATAAATCCAAATCAATGAATTCGCAGCCAAATGTTTATTATAAGTAAAATGATCGAGCGAGATGATTAAATCTTTTATCCCCTCTTCCCGTTCATCTTTTACCAACGCCAGCCAGTTTATAAATTCGGTTTTTCTGCTTTTCCAGTATTTGTAGACGCCGATTGCAGTATAAGCATCATAAAAAGACGAATCGACGGAAATGCATTTTTCAAATTCGATCATCGCGCTGTAGCCGCTATTTAATGCGGAAAGAAAATTTCCCTCAAGTGCTTTATAGTAAGCATAATATCCTTCAGCAAGTGCATAAAAATAAATATTCCAGGTATTTTCAGGATTTTCCTCCAGCAGCTCATTGGAAGCTTTAACTGCTTGATCAAGTTTTTCGTTTATAAATTCAGAATTAAAATCAGCGCCGTAATCGTATGATTTTGCAATTTCAACCGCAGCCGAATAAATTTTCCCTAAAGGAATTTCAGGATAATTCCGATCAAGCCTGGAAAAAATTTTTGCTGCTTCATCGTAATCCTGGTTTACAATCGATTCAATCCCGGATTTTAATAAAGCATCTATTTCCACGTGAGGATATTCCTGAGGAAAAATTATCCTTGAAAAAAGAAAAATTATGAATAACGGCAGGATAGTTTTAAAATGTGCCAAATATTCTGTCTCCCGCATCTCCCAAACCAGGAAGAATATATCCTTTGCTGTTTAATTCCCTGTCTAATGCGGCGGCAAAAATCTTTGTCCCCGGATGGTCAGAGTTAATCTTCTGAACACCTTCGGGTGCTGCAACAATGCAGACAAAAATACAATCCTTTGCACCAATTTCTTTTAAATACTTCAATCCGGAAGATCCGCTTCCGCCCGTCGCAAGCATAGGATCGAGCAGAATAACCTTTGATGATGAGAGCTCGCCTGGAGATTTCGAGTAGTATCCGATTGGCTGCAGTGTTTCCTCGTTCCTTTTAATTCCGATGTGTCCGACCTGTGCATCGGGGATCATATCTACAAATCCTTCTGCCATTCCGAGTCCCGCCCTTAAAACCGGAAAAAGAACGATCTTTTGTTTTAGCCTGTGTCCCGTTGTTCTTTCCAGCGGAGTGTTAATCTCAATTTCTTCGAGCTCGATATCTCTGCTGACTTCTACTGCTAAAACAGCCGATATCCTTCTCAACACTCTGCGGAATTCTTCCGGAACAGTTGAAGCATCTCTTAAAATTGTTATATCTTTTTTTATCAGGGAATGCCGGATTAGCTTCAGGTTGTTCAAAGTAATAAATGAATTATCTTCTTTATCAGGATTTATTTTCATTTTATTCCAAGTGAGGTGAATAAAAATATTTGTCCATACAATGAACCTTCAAGGGTTTTCAAGGCGCCGGCAAAACCCAAACCTTGAAGGTTTTCACTTTCGTTTAAAGCTTAATGTAAGAGGAACTCCGCTAAATCCAAAATTTTTTCTTATAAGTCTCTCGAGAAATTTTTTGTACTGGTCTTTTATTTCTTTAGGATAATTTGTAAAGAAAAGAAATACAGGGTAGTTTCCCTTTGCCTGGGTAATATATTTTATTTTCACTTCTTTCCCGGTATGAGTAGCAGCAGGCGGACTCTTTTCAATTTCCGGAAGCAGCTTCTCATTCAGTTCATTCGTCGGAATTTTCTTTTTTCTTTCCTCATTAATTTTTTTGCTGAGGTCAATAAGCTTGAATATACGCTGCTTGGTTAATG
>CAYSGP010000377.1:0-11683 GCA_964430095.1 uncultured Ignavibacteriaceae bacterium | reverse complement strand
TACTGTAATGGCTGCACACCTCGAAACAAACCTGGGGATACTTGACAATATTCGTGGAAATTCTACCGAGTCATTGGTTCATTTTAATAAAGCTCTCGGAATTTACAACAAAATGCAGAATAAAAAGAATGCGGCTGAAGTCACTCACAATATAGGAATGGTATACCTGGAATCGGAAGAGTATGAGCTGGCGGTCGCTGCATTTGATGACGGGATTAACACTGCAAAGGAAGGTCATTTTATTCCGATTCTTTGTCTGCTTTATCATGCAAAATCACGTGCTCTTGTGGAAATGAATGCTTTGTACTATGCGGCGGAGTTTGCTGACAAGGCCCTGGAAATAAGTCATGTTATCGATGATAAACATGCAATAGCAGACATATATAAAGTAAAGGGAATAATAGAAAGAAAGCTGAGAAACTTTAAGGTCGCAGAGGAATTTTTGCAAAACAGCTTGAGGATAAATAATACATTAGGAAACGAAATGAATATCGCTGAAACATCCTTAGAGCTGGCATTACTATATGAGAGCATGAATAATAGTAATTCTAGAAAACTTTATTTAAAAAGCTCCCTGGATTATTACAAAGAAATAAATGCTTCTTCAAAAATTAAGAAGATTGAAGAGCTATTGAATTTTGAGGCAGCATAACTGCTTCATGGGGAAAATATGAAAAATAATAATATGCATATAGTCAATGATTTAAAAAACCTGATTATTAATTACATCTCTGAAAATCAGGTCGAAGAATTATTTAACAGCCTGGAAGAGAACCTAAATCTAAATGAAGATAAAGAATCCGTCATCACAGATTTAGATAAATCTCAGATTGAATATCAGCTTCCGAAAGGAATTCAATACCGTCTGATGATAGATAAAACGGTAACTCACTGTGAAAAGCTTTTAGAAGATGAGCAGTATTTCAGATTAATATTAGATCTTTCTCAGCTGATGCTTTTTGCCGGTGAAAATGCTTTTTCACTTGAGCTGGCGGAAAATTTAATGGCAAAGCTCAGCCAGCTTAATAAATTCGATGCAGTTGTAGCCGAAACCAATCTTATGATTTCCAAGATTTACTGGGCGCAGGCTTACTGGGATGAGTGCCTGCAGTATATTTCCGAAGCAATGAATATCTTCCAGTCCCTGAATAGTAAAACAGGAATTGCAAAATGCGAAAATATGCTGGGTACCCTTTACGGAGAAAAAGGGGAATTCGACAAGGCTCAAAAGCATTTAGTGAACGCTCTAATTTATTTAAAAGAAGAAGAAGATATTTTATCTCATGCAATGGTTCTAACGAACTTGGGAATTATCAATACTGTTCAGGGTGATTTTGAAAAGGCAATCTGGAATTACAAAAATTCTGTTGAGAGATATGTAACAATTAAAGATAACCGGCGTCTTTCAAGAACATACCACAACATCGGAATGCTTTATACGAGGATGGGGAAATATGATTCGGCATTAGATGAATTCAATAAATGCATAACTCTTTCGCTTGAGAATGACTATCTCTCAAACTGCGCGGTTGCATATATTGGCAAAGCCTTTATTTACACAAAGCTAAAAAACTCCGCCCTTGCCGATGCATATACTAATAAGGCAATGGAAATTGCAAATAAGATTAACGATACGCTTTCAATTGCGGATATTTATAAGATCAAAGGAATGATTAACAGCGATTTGGAAAACTTCAATCTTTCCGAGGAATTCTTTGAGGACAGCATAAGGCTTAATCATGATATTGAAAGCAAACTCAATGAAGCGGAAAGCTCGGCTGAAATGGGCAAACTGCTTCACGATAATAATAGAGATGAAGAAGCAAAAAAATATTCTTCGGCTGCGGATACCTTTTTTAATGATCTGAAGAGCAGTTAGTTCTAATTTAAATTCCTTTCTAAAGTAAAATAATTTTAACTTTTTTGCTGAACAGGCGTCAGGAATTTATTGTACAATAACAATCCTGCCATAGTTAAAGCACCGATAATAGCGAAAATAAACCAAAGAATATCGGGCCTATGAAGAGTGTCTGCATAATAAACATACAGGTTAGCGCCGAGAATTCCGCCGATCCCGCTTCCGAGTACTCCGTATAAAAAAGAATAACCCAGGTATAAAGCTTTTTTATCTTCAGGGGCAATTAGTCCAACATAGCTTATAAATTTAGGATGGGCTGTCATTTCACCAATAGAAAAAATTATCATTCCCGCCATAAAAACCCAAGAGTAGGTTGATAAAGCAAGAATAGTCATTCCCGCTGTTCCGAATGCAATTCCGGTAATCATAGTAGGAAGAGCTTTTTTGTTTTTTACGATATTGGAAATTAAGATCTGAAGAAGGATGATTGTCCCTGCATTTATTACAGTTACATGCTCGACATCAAATTTCCAATTTGGATTGGAGATGAAAAGTCCGAGAAAAGAATTTACAAATTTGTCAACCGGCGTCATATCGACATAATCCTTTAAATACCAGAGCACGGTATCAAACCACTGGAAATACAGAATCCAGAACCCGGAATAAATAATTATCATCAGGATAAATTTAAAATCTTTCAGCACCAGTATTGCCCCGGCTAATACGTCTGCGAGATTTTTTGTGCTTTCAGGACGTTTCGGTTCCTTATAAACGAACATATTGAGGAAGAAAAGCCATCCGGTTCCGGCTGCTGCCATAATAAAAATATATGACCATGAAATTTCTTTTAAGATAGGTATTAGTATCAGGGGAAAGAGAAATGCACCCAGGTTGATAACCCAATAATAAATTCCGAATCCAAGCGTCGAATTAGATTCATCCGTTGTTCTTGCAATAGTGCCGGAGATTATGGGTTTGAAAAAACCTGCTCCGGTTACCATTAATAAAAGACTTAAAAATACAGGTACATAAGAAGTAAAAAGGCTTGTGCAGAAATAGCCAAGACTCATAACAACAAAGGAAAAAAAGAGTGTTTTCCGATATCCGAACCTGTCGGCCAGAGCACCCGAAAGAATAGGCAGAAGGTAAAGCATCGGTGTGACTACACTTTTAATTACACCAACACTCTGCTTTGAAAATTCTAATCCGCCTTCGTTTTTGCTCAAAACTAAATAAAAATATAAAACGGATAATACCCCGTAATATGAACCTCTTTCAAAAAACTCCATTATTATTACTACCCAAAAGTTTTTAGGAAAAGATCCGTAAACTGATTTTTTATCATTCATTTTAGTTTTCATATGATGCAATTTATAAATTTCCGTTATAAAAATTTGACTAAACCAGCTGATAAGTTTTATTTTTAAAATAAACCTGGTTCGATTATTTATTTAAGTATTGATCATCAATATTTTAATGTAATAAATAATGATTTATTTTCTATGAAAATTTACTAAAAGATGGCTAAGAAAATCATAATAACCGGTGCTACGGGATTAATTGGCACCAAACTTTGCAATGCTCTTATTAAAAGAGGAGATGAGATTACAATCTTTACCAGGAATATCCTTAAAGGAAAAAGAGAGCTGCCGGAAGCAAAAAAATTTGTTGAATGGGATTATAGAAAACCGGAGCAGTGGAAATCCGAGCTGAACGGAAAGGATGCGGTGATTCATTTGGCGGGTGCAAATCTTGCCGGACGCAGATGGAGCTCACAATATAAAAAGATCATTATAAGCAGCCGTCTTGACAGCACAAAAAATTTAATTCTGGGAATGGAAGAGATTGAAGAGAAACCCGATTTGTTCATTTGTGCATCTGCAGTAGGTTATTACGGAGATAAAGATGAAGAGTTAATAACTGAACAGAGTCCTGCCTCAAATGATTTTTTATCTGAATTATGTAAGAAGTGGGAGCTTGAAGCTTCTAAAGCTGAATTTTTAGGCATAAGAAGAGTAAGTCTGCGTCAGGCCCCTGTTCTTTCTAAAAATGAAGGGATGATAAAAGAAATGAAACTTCCTTTCAATTTATTCTTAGGCGGACCTATCGGTAATGGAAAGCAATGGCTCCCGTGGATTCATATTGAAGATCTTGTGAATATCTATCTATTTCTGCTGGAAAATAAAAATATCACTGGTCCGGTTAATGCCACATCCCCAAACCCCGTTAGGATGAGTGAATTTGCTGATGTTATGGGAAAAGTACTTCAGCGGCCGTCTTATTTCAAAATCCCAAAATTCCTGATAAGAATAATCAAAGGTGATCTTGCAGATTCTATAACAGCGAGTCAGAGGGTAATACCGAAGAAATTGCTTGATGCAGGTTTTGATTTTAATTTTAAAGATGTTCAGACGTCCTTAAGAGATTTATTAATCAAGAAGTAATAAAGAATAAAAATAGCACAGACAAGGGTTGTCTGTGCTGATATGAATTAATACCTATAGTATTCAGGTTTGAAGGGTCCGTTGACCGGAACACCGATATATTTTGCCTGGTCTTCAGTAAGAGTCTCCAGCTCGACACCAAGCTTGGGTAAGTGAAGCTTTGCAACCATTTCGTCCAAATGTTTAGGAAGGACATACACTTTGTTTTCGTATCTCTCCTGATGGTTCCAGAGTTCTATCTGAGCAAGAACCTGGTTCGTAAAAGAGGAAGACATGACAAAAGAAGGATGGCCTGTTGCACAGCCGAGATTGACAAGTCTACCTTCCGCCAGAACAATTATATCTTTCTCTTCAATTGTATATTTATCCACCTGCGGTTTAATATTTTCCCTGGTACTGCCGTAATTCTTATTCAACCAGGCCATATCTATTTCATCATCGAAATGACCGATATTGCAGACAACAGCGTTGTGCTTCATTTTCTTAAAATGCTTTCCGGTTACAATATTTGTATTGCCTGTAGCAGTAACAATAATATCCGCCTCATGAATTACAGAATCAAGCTTCTTTACAGAAAAGCCGTTCATCGCGGCCTGAAGCGCACAGATCGGATCAATTTCCGTAACAACTACTCTTACATGGGCATTAGCAAGCGCTTCAGCTGATCCTTTTCCTACATCGCCGTACCCGCATACAACCGCAACTTTACCGGCAAGCATTAAATCGGTTGCTCTTCTCAGAGCATCCACCAACGATTCACGGCATCCGTATTTATTGTCAAACTTGGATTTGGTCACTGAATCATTAACATTTATTGCGGGGACCGGAAGAGTACCTTTTACCATTCGATCATACAAACGGTGAACTCCGGTTGTAGTTTCTTCGGTAATACCTTTTAAATTCCGGACAAGCTCGGGATATTTATCTAAAATTGTATTTGTCAGATCACCGCCGTCATCAAGAATCATGTTAAGCGGTTTTTTATCATCTCCGAAAAACAAAGTCTGTTCAATGCACCAGTCATATTCTTCAAGCGTTTCTCCCTTCCATGCAAATACAGGTATTCCTTTTGCTGCAATTGCGGCAGCTGCATGATCCTGTGTTGAGAAGATATTGCATGAAGACCACTGGACATCAGCGCCGAGTTCAACAAGGGTTTCAATCAATACTGCAGTCTGAATTGTCATATGCAGGCATCCGGCAATCCTTGCATCTTTCAATGGTTTTTGAGGACCGTACTCTTTTCTGATTGCCATTAAACCGGGCATTTCAGCTTCTGCAAGCTTTATTTCTTTTCTGCCCCACTCTGCCAAAGTAATATCTTTAACTTTATATTTTAATTTCGTATCTGTTTTTTCTGCAATATGACCCATGTATTTGCCTCTTATTTATATTTGTTCAAAAAGATTGTTTTACATTCAATGAAATAGAATTGAAAATTTTCTTACAAAAAATATTCGATCATTAAATCGGCACTAAGCATTTTTGTTGAACAATGGAACAAGGTCGAGCTTTTCCCAAGTGAATTCTTTTTCATCTCTTCCAAAATGTCCATAAGCAGAAGTTTTTTGATAGATAGGTCTTCTTAACTGAAGTCTATCGATTATTCCGTTTGGAGTTAAATCAACTTCTTTTTTAATAATTTTTGCAATTTCAACATCGGGAAGAACTCCGGTACCGTTAGTATTCACATAAATGGAAACCGGCTCTGCAACTCCGATGGCATATGCAACCTGAACAAGGCATTCTTTTGCAAGTTTGGCAGCAACGATATTTTTTGCAATATGTCTAGCAGCGTAAGTTGCACTTCTATCTACTTTAGAAGGATCTTTACCCGAGAAACATCCTCCGCCGTGAGGAGCCCAGCCCCCGTAAGTATCAACTATAATCTTTCTCCCTGTTAATCCGCTGTCGCCGTGAGGTCCGCCGATTTCAAACCTTCCGGTCGGATTTACAAAGTAATTTGTTTTCTTGTCGAGATATTCTTCAGGAATAATTGTTTTTACAACGTGCTCTATAACATCTTCTTTTATCCTATTCTGGGTTGCATCGGCATCATGCTGGGTTGAAACTACAATAGTATCAACGCGGATTGGTTTATTGTTATTATCATATTCAATTGTAACCTGGGATTTTCCATCGGGTCTTAAGTAAGGCATCGATCCGTTTCCGCATTTCCTGATTTCCGCTAATCTTTTTACAAGCTTATGAGCATACATAATAGGCATAGGCATAAATTCAGGAGTCTGGTCGCAGGCATAACCGAACATAATGCCTTGATCGCCTGCGCCGCCTTTATCTACTCCCATAGCTATATCAGGCGATTGAGAATGAATGGCATTTAAAACAGAACATGAATCGGCATCAAACTTATATTCGGCACTCGTATACCCGATTGCTCTTATTGTTGATCTGACAATATCCTGCACTTCAACATATGCTTTTGTAGTTACTTCGCCGCCAACCAGTACAAGACCTGTTGTTACAAAGGTTTCGCAAGCGACTCTTGCAACGGGATCCACTTTAAAAATTGCATCTAGTATACCATCGGATATTGCATCGCATACCTTATCCGGATGTCCTTCGGAAACCGATTCCGATGTAAAAACATATGACATAACTTCTTTACCTCGTATTAATTAAATTAATAAAAATCTATTTCTGATGAATCGCCTGAATTTAATCTTTTAAAAGTACCTTTTATTAAAGAATTATTTCCAATAATGGAATTATCGAGCAGAGCTTTTGAAACCTGGGCATTTGCGCCGACGATAGAATTTTTTATAATACACTCTTTTATTTTACTGCCTTTATCAATTGTAGCATAAGGACCGATGACTGAATTTTCTATTTCTGCTTCGGCAGAAATGAATACCGGATGATTAATTACTACATTTTTGTATTCTTTACTTACACTTTTCAGATCGAGAAGATATTTATTTGTAGAAAGCAAGGTTTCAGGCTTTCCGCAGTCATACCAGCCTTCAACCGGGAAAGTAGTAATTTTTTCACCCGAGTCGATCATAATTTGAAGCGCATCGGTAAGCTGAAGCTCGCCTTTTGTTCTAACGTCCTTTTCAATTAATTGATTCAGGCTTTTTACAAGTGCATCTGCATTGGATATATAATAAAGCCCAACAAGCGCAAGATTAGAAACAGGCGTCTGCGGTTTTTCTATTAATTTTTTTATAAAACCGTTTTCGATAACGGCCACTCCAAATCTCCTCGGGTCCCCTATTTTTTTAACACCAAGGGCGGATTTTCTGTTTTTAAAAACTTCTTTTACATCAACATTAAAAATTGTATCCCCAAGAATTATAAATATTTCTTTTTCATCAAATGTAGGAATAGCCGTATATATTGCATGACCTAATCCTTTCATTTCTTCCTGTTCAACAAAATCCGATTTTAAGGAAGGATATTCACACTGAACAAATTCTTTAATCATTTCACCAAGATGGCCGATAACAAAAGTTGCTTTGTTTATTCCTTCTTCTTGAATTTTATCCAGAATGTAACCGAGTATCGGTTTCCCCCCCACATTAATCAGCACTTTTGGGATAGAATAAGTGTGCGGTTTTAACCGTGTTCCGATCCCTGCAACAGGGATAATTGCTCTCATTTATATTCTGTTTTATTGATTTTAGCTTACTAAATTAGCTAATAGCGACCTGATTAACAAATAAATGCCTGACCTATCACAACCTAAAAAACAAAAATTTCCGGAAAAAGAGAATTAATTAATAGCGGGAACAGCCTGTCCCAAAACTTCGTCCAGCCTCCTGATATTGCTGAAAAATGATAATACTTTTATGAGGATTTCCTCAACAACTGCATCAGGACATGAAGCACCGCTTGTTAATATAATATCAACTGGATATTTATCCGGAAGAAAATCTACAGAGAATTTTTCTTTTTTAGAATGAATATCAAAATGAAAAATTTTTTCCCTCGAAATTTTATCAGCACTGGAGGTATAATATGTTTTGAATTTTTTTGAAAGCATCTCTGCTATATGTCCGCTGTTTGAGCTGTTATAACCGCCTACAACTATTGCAAAATCGGCTTCAACTTTCAGCAATTCATATGTGGCATCCTGGTTATCATTTGTAGCATAGCAGAGAGTATCACGGGTATCGGCAAAATGCTCTTTCAGATTTTCGATTCCGTATTTTTTAATCATTGTTTCTTTAAGATGGTCTGCAATCATTTGAGTATCAGCTGCAAGCATTGTTGTCTGGTTAACCACACCGATTTTTCTCAGATCATTATCAGGATTGAATCCTTCTGAAAATTTATTCTTAAAGAATGAATAGAATTCTGTGCTATTTTTATCCCCAAGTATTATAGAAGATAAAATTTTTGCTTCTTCAAGATCACGAATAATAAGGGAGGATCCTGAAACGGAACTGTGGGAAAAAGTTGCTCTTGTTTCCTCATGGAAGTATTTTCCGTGTATGACTGCAGAGTAATTTTGCTCTCCAAGCTGATTAGCCCGGTTCCAAACTTTCTCAACGAACGGACATGTGGTATTATACTTATATGGGTCTATACCTATTTCATTTAATCTTTTCTGAATTTCTAATGTAGTGCCGAAGGCAGGAATTATTACGATATCTTCCGGATTTAATTCATCCAATTGAATTAATTGGTTCCCGTGTGTATCCATAAGAAATATTACACCGCGGCTTTTCAGATCATTATTTACCCGAGGATTATGAATCATTTCGCTTAAGAGAAAGATTCTTTTGCCGGGATTTTCCTCAATAGTTTTATATGCAATTTCAATAGCATTTTCTACACCGTAGCAGAAACCGAAATGTCTCGCAATAAAAATCCTTACCGGTCCAAAATCCAAAAGAGTAGGTGTAAAATCCTTCTTTTTGGGATCGCTATTCTTACGGGCTTCTTTAATCTTTGAGATAAAAGAGCTCTTATAATAAAAAGGGATTTTAAATTTTTTCATTTCTTAATAAGATACTAAACTAAGAAATAAAAGAATGCTTTTCAGTCCAAAATGGACGAATACTGCAGGCTCCTATGTAAAACAGACATGGTTGCCGGAGAAAAAATAATTATTTCATGTTTTCAGTGATCAACAGCAACATATAATTAAAGCATTGTCACTAAAATTAATTTAATAATACTACCAATCACACTCCGTTCATATTAATATTTTTCTATCTAAATCTTAACGGTTTTCTAAATAGGTCTCGTAATAATATTTTAAAAATAGGAGGATTTATGTCTAGTTGGTTTTCATTATTATTATTTTCTCTTTTTTTTATTTCGCAGTCCTTTTCTCAAATAATGTTCACTGCAAAATTGGACGGCAGCCAGGAAGCTCCTAATCCTGTATCGACACCTGCAACCGGAACTGCCTGGGCAGTTTTAGGTCCGGATATGACCACTTTAACCTTTCATTTAACTTATGCCCAGCTTGACAGCACATTTACGAATGCTCATTTTCACTTAGGAGCTGCCGGAGTCGGCGGCGGTGTTATACATGGAATAGCATCTGATTTTGTTGGGAATACAGCTTCCGGAGTATGGACTGATATTCCGGACAGCATACTTACTAAACTTTTTAAACAGGAAATTTATTTAAATATCCATTCGGCAAAACATCCGGCCGGTGAAATTAGAGGACAGTTAATACCTGTCGATGACGGAATCGGGTTTACAGCTGCGCTTGACGGCAGCCAGGAAGCTCCCAACCCTGTTACAACAAATGCCACGGGAACAGGCTGGGCAGTTTTAAGGGATGACGGGAGCGAGATCGAATATAGTGTAACCATTGCAGGTCTTTCGAGCAATTTAACAATGGCACATTTCCATTATGGACCTGCGGGAGTGGGAGGCCCAGTTGTTCAGCCCATAACTTTTACGGATAGTACTTCCACAGGTTCCTGGACAGGTTTTGCTGATTCAATAGTATCTAGTATTCTTCTTGATGAACTCTATTTTAATGTTCATTCAACTAATCATGGACCAGGTGAAATAAGAGGACAATTGATTCATCAAGGTGAAATTATGTTTAATGCCAAACTCGAAGGAGCTAATGAGACTCCAAATCCGGTTACCACAGATGCTAATGGTACGGCATGGGCTGTATTAAGCGGTGACAAATCAACACTTTATTATAATGTAACTTATGCTCAACTGGACAGCCCATTCACTGCAGCTCATTTACATTTAGCCCCCGAAGGAGTAGGAGGAGGGGTTGTTCATCCAATTACTTTCAATGGTAATACAGCTTCCGGAATGTGGACAGGTTTCGCAGATAGTATCTTGGTAAAACTGATTAAGGAACACATTTATGTAAATATTCACTCACAGAAAAATCCAGGCGGAGAAATTAGGGATCAGCTGCATAATGTTGATGGTATAGGTTTCACATCAAGTTTGGATGGAAGCCAGGAAGCTCCAAATCCTGTTACAACAGATGCAACCGGTACAGGCTGGGCTGTGTTAACAAACCAGGCAACTGAAATTGATTATAATGTAACAATTGCCAATTTATCCAGTAATTTGACTATGGCTCATTTTCATTACGGACCGGCAGGAGTAGGAGGACCGGTTGTACAGCCGATAACGTTTTCAGACAGTAGCTCTAGCGGAACCTGGAGCGGATTTGCAGACAGTATAGTTGCTCAAATTCTGTTAAACCGGTTATATTTCAATGTTCATACAACCAATCATGGACCAGGTGAAATCCGCGGACAAATAGAATTTTCAAATATAGTGAGCGGAAATATCCCAGTCGAACTTATCTCATTTAGTGCGTCAGTAAATGAAAAAAATGTACTTTTAAACTGGACTACAGCGACAGAAACTAACAACCTCGGTTTTGAAATAGAAAAGCAGATTAGCAATTCATGGCAGAAGATCGGCTTTGTTAAAGGCAAAGGTACTTCTAGTGAATTGCACTCGTATTCATTTACCGAAAAAAATGTCGGTACCGGAAAATATTCATACAGATTAAAACAAATCGATTTTGACGGCAGCTTTGAATATTCGAATGTAATCAGTATACATATTGGTACTCCTCTATCATTCAAAATGAGTCAGAACTATCCGAATCCTTTCAATCCTTCAACTACAATTAACTTCCAAATTCCGGAAAAAACCAATGTAAGTTTAAAGGTATACGATATTCTCGGCAGACAAGTAATGACTATTTTGGATGAAGTAAAAGAACCCGGAATTTATAATATTAACTTCAATGCTGCGGGATTTTCAAGCGGAGTATATATATACAAACTTTCAACAGGAAATGGAAATGTATCTGTAAAGAAAATGACTCTCATAAAGTAAATTTTCCAAATTTCCTTTTTTTTAACAGAGACATGTTCAGCATGTCTCTGTTTTTATTTTAAAA
>CAYSGP010000376.1:0-5411 GCA_964430095.1 uncultured Ignavibacteriaceae bacterium | reverse complement strand
TAATAAATTGATCAGCCGGCCTTCACAACTTCCTGGTCTTTAAACTGAAGCTGATAGAGCTTATAATAAATTCCTCTTTTTGCCAGCAGTTCCTGGTGATTTCCCATTTCTCTGATTTCACCTTTGTGCATGACAATTATTTTATCGGCATTCTGAATTGTGGATAATCTATGCGCAATAACAATTGCCGTTCTTCCCACCAGAAGCTTCTCTATAGCCCGCTGAATTAAGATTTCAGTTTCAGTATCTACACTTGAGGTTGCTTCATCGAGTATTAAAATTTTCGGATCATAAGCCAATGCCCTGGCAAATGAAATAAGCTGCTTCTGGCCTACGCTTAATGTTGAGCCCCTTTCTTTTACTGTTTCAGAATATTTCCGGGGGAGCTGCTGAATAAATTTATCTGCACCTACGATTTTTGCGGCTTCCATTAATTTCTCTTCAGGCATTTCATCGTTGCTCATGCTAATATTGCTTTTTATAGTACCGGAAAATAGAAATACATCCTGCAGAACAATGGAGATATACTTTCTTAATTCTCTTTTATCAACTTGGCTTATATCAATTCCGTCCACAAGTATTGATCCTTTTTGAATATCATAAAACCTTGCAAGTGTATTGATTATGCTTGTTTTCCCTGCACCCGTAGCTCCCACAATTGCAGCTGTTTCTCCGCGGTTTATTTTAAATGAAATATTTTTTAAAATGAAATCGTTCTCATTATAAGCAAGCCATACATTTTTGTATTCAATCTCTCCCGTAATTCCATTCAATGGGACAGGTTTTTCAGGGTTATTTACAAAAGTATCATTATCCAGCAGCTTAAAGATTCTTTCAGAAGAAGCCATGGCAGTCTGCATAATATTATATTTTTCAGAAAGATCCCGGATCGGCCGGAAAAACATTTCCGTAAATAGAATAAATGCAAAAAGATCTCCTAATGTTAAAGTATTTCTTATGATCTCTCCTCCGCCGTACCAGATTATTAATCCAAGGGCTATAGAGCTCAAAAACTCTACCCCGGGATAGAAAATGGCATAATAGAAGATTGATTTAATATTGGATTCGCGGTAGTCGTTATTTATCCCGGAAAATTTATTAAGCTCATCTTTTTCTTTGCTGAAGGATTGGACAATATTCATTCCCGTTATATGTTCCTGCATATATGAATTTAAACGGGCTAAGTGAAGTCTGACATCTCTGTAAGATTCTCTTACCTTTTTTCTAAAAAGGAATGTGCCGTAGACTAAAACAGGAAAGACCGAAAGGGTTACTAGTGATAATTTTATATCCATGAAGAACATGAATGCCAGGATCCAGACAATTGTAAAGATGTCGCTGAATACCATTACAATGCCGGATGAGAAAAGTTCATTCAGAGATTCTACGTCGTTTGTAGTTCTTGTAACAATTCTGCCGATCGGGGTTTTGTCAAAAAATTTTAAACCGAGCTTTTGTGTATGTTTAAAAATCTGAGTGCGGAGATCAAAAATAGTTTTTTGACCAAGGTATTGAGTATAATAAGTGAGATAGTACTGGATCACCGACTGGAAAAGGAGTGATGCAAACATAATCAAACTGATTATTAAAAGTCCTCTGTAGTCGGCTTTGAATATATAGTCATCTACAGCGATTTTAGTCAAATAAGGGCGAAGCGGTCCCAATGCTGAAACCACAATATTCATAAGAATGGCAAATATTACATACTTCTTATACGGTTTAATATATGTAAGAAGACGTTTCATCAGTCTTGAATCGTACGCTTTGCCTAATACTTCGTCCTCACTTTGAAATTGGCTCATAAAAATTATTTAAAAATCTCTTATTGTTATCAATTAGTTTAATAATAGTATGTCTGCATGAACCGAACTTGAACATGAACCTGCCTGCGGCAGGCAGGCTTGAACTTGAACTTTTACAGAACCTTATGATAATCCTTTCCTTCGAAAAAATTAATTATATTTTCCGCCGTAGTATCCATTATCCTCTCGATTGCTTCAATTGAATCAAATGCCATATGAGGAGTAATGATTACATTTTCTTTTTTCAGTAAAATATTACGTTTAAGCAGAGCCTCAAGGTGTTTAACGGAAACGTTTTTTGTCAGCATCTGGTTTTCTTCTTTTATTAATTCTTCTCCTTCAAAAACATCCAGTCCTGCTCCTCCGAATATCCCATTTTCGATCGCATAATAAAGCGCCTCCGGCTGAATTATTCCGCTTCTTGCTGTATTGATGAATAAGGCACCTTTCTTAACACTCTTTATATTACTCATATTTATCATATGGTGAGTATTCTGACTATAGGGAGCATGAAGGGTGATTATATCCGAGGCTTCCAGCAGCTTAAGAAGCGGAACATACTTAAAATCCATCAGTTCGGTTAAGATATGGTTTGGTTTAGGATCATAAGCCAGGACATTCATCCCGAATCCTTTTGCAATTTTAATAACATGGACGCCGATGCTTCCGGCCCCGATTACCCCCAGAGTTTTGTCTCTTAAATCAAAACCTTGCAATCCTTCTAAAGTAAAATCGTTCCTGGTGGTTCTTATATAAGCTTTATGCAGATTTCTGGAAAGAGCCAGGATTAGTGCAAAGGTATGTTCCGCTACTGTATTTTCCCCGTAATAAGGTACATTGCAGACCGAAATTCCCATTCTCTTTGCTTTCTTAATATCAATATGATTGAACCCTGTACTGCGGGTTGCTATCAATTTTAAATTTTTTGCTTTTGACAGGACCTGCGAATTAATCTGCGAATAAATGAACGGAGAAATTACATCCGCACCAGCCACAAGTTTGGCATTATCTTCATTAATAACTTCCGGATAAAAAAAGAGATCAAAACCTTTATTAAACTTTTTATTTAAGTGTTTTTTCTCCTTAGGAGTAACTTCAAAAAAAACTATTTTTATTTTGGGCATAAATATTAAACGAACAATTAATATGTATTAATATTTTTCTCTGCTGAGTAATTTTTTACAAATTCGTAATGAATGACATCCTTATCATAATCAACCATCATTTCCTGAACTTCTTTCCAATTTCTCAGGATCATTTTTTAATCTCCATTAATTCAATTCTTCCAACTCCTTTTCCAATAGCTGCTTGAAGTGGAGATCGGCATAAATCCCTCCCAGAGATACAAGTTCTTCATGTACTCCTTCTTCGGCAATTATTCCATTGGAAAGGACAATTATTTTGTCCGCATCTTTTACTGTTGAAATCCTATGACTTATTATTATGCTCGTTCTGCCTTTCATAAATTCCTTTAAATTCTTAAGGATTTCTTCTTCGGTATGAGTATCAACTGCGGAAAACGAATCATCCAAGATTAAAATTTTCGGATTAATTGCCAATGCCCTTGCCATGCTTGCTCTTTGTTTCTGTCCGCCGGATAATGTTATTCCCCTTTCGCCTACAATTGTTTCATACTTATTCGGAAACGATTCCACATCTTTATCAAAGGAGGCTGTCTTTGACGCTTCGACTGCTCTTTCATTATCAATTTCTTTTAATCCGTATGAAATATTATTGTATATATTATCGGAAAAAAGAAATGATTCCTGCTGAACAATCCCGATATTCTTTCTCAATACTTCCAGCGGAATCGTTTTAATATTTTTCCCGTCGATTAAAACTTCCCCGGTTGTCGAATCATAAAGTCTCGGAATTAAATTAATAAAGGATGTTTTGCCGGAACCGGTATAACCCATCACTGCTACCGTAGAACCTTGCGGAATAGTTATATTAACATTTTTAAGCACGTAAGGAAGATTTTCCCCATACCTGAATGAAACGTCTTTAAATTCAATTTTTCCCATAATTTCTTTAATCGAGTTATCGGTAATTCTGCTGTCCTGTATTTCAATCGGTTCCGAAAAAATTTTATTAAGGCGTTTCATGCTTGCTTCTCCCTGCTGGACAATATTAATTACCCATCCGAATGCAATTACCGGCCAGATTAAAATACCTAAGTAAATAATAAATGCACTGATTTCACCTAAGGTTAAAGATCCGTTTATAACCATTATGCCGCCGCCCCAGATTACCACAATAGTTGAAATCCCGGTTATTAAAAAAAGAATAGGCATAATAAGAGATTGAAGCCTGATCATGCTCATATTTCGATCAAGATATTCCCTGCTCAGCTTTTCGAATTCTTTTATTTCATTCAATTCACGGACATAAGATTTAATAACCCTTATGCCGGAGAAATTTTCCTGGGCTTTTGTTGTGAGATCAGAGAACTTCTCCTGGATAAGAGTATACTTTTCATGGATCATTTTTCCTACTTTATAAACTAAAACCGATAAAAGCGGCAGAGGAATTAAAGAATAAATCGTAAGATTGAAATTCAGGGATAACATTACTCCCAGTACAATCATTAATCTGATTGAAGTATCTATAGAATACATTACTGCGGGACCGATAAATGAACGGACTGCATTTATATCATTAGTGGCATGCGCCATTAAATTCCCCGTCGAAGTATTTTGAAAGTACCGGAGAGGCAGTCTTTGAATATGGTTCCAGAAATCATGGCGCAAATCGTACTCAATCTCCCTTGAGACAACTATGATCGTCTGACGTATTAAATACCTGAAGATACCTGAAATTAAAGATGTGATTACTATAAGTCCGGCATAATTAAACAGAACAGAACCGGTTACTCCATTCTGCAGAGCATCGATAGAATCCTTCATTAAAACAGGAATATATACAGTGCCTGCATTTGACAAAAGAATAAATACGCATCCCCATAAAATTTTCTTCTTATATCTTGCAAAATATTTTTTTAAAGTTAAAAGATTTTTCATATTGATATTTAAATAGTAACCCGAATAGACTCTGTGCTTCAGTACAAGGAATATTTAAAATTAATGAAGGGGAACAGAAATAAAGAAGAATTCAGTCTATTATTTCAAATCCGGTATATTTCTGTAATGCAATTGGGACGATAATTTTTCCTTCCGGGGTTTGATAATTTTCCAGCAGTGAAACCATTAATCTGCTTGTTGCCAAGCCGGATCCGTTCAAGGTGTGAACAAACTCCGGTTTTTTTGTTTTTTCATTGCGGAACCTGATATTTGCTCTTCTGGCCTGAAAATCGCCGAAAAAGCTGCATGATGAAGCTTCGAGCCATCTGTTTTCTGCAGGAGACCATGTCTCGATATCATAGCACTTTGCAGCCGAAAAGCTTAAATCGCCCGTACAAAGAAGAAGAACTCTGTACGGAATTTTTAGTTCCTTTAAAATATCTTCGGCATCATTCACCAGGGTTTCCAATTCATTCAGCGAATTATCCGGCTTTACGAATTTAACCATTTCAACTTTATTGAACTGATGAACGCGCAAAAATCCCTTTGATTCTTTTCCGTAAGAACCTGCTTCCCGCCGGAAGCACGC
>CAYSGP010000375.1:0-8954 GCA_964430095.1 uncultured Ignavibacteriaceae bacterium | reverse complement strand
CTCTTAAGAAAAAAAATAATTTTGTCCGGTGGTGTTTCTTCAGAAAATATTGAATATATTTTCAAAGAAATAAAGCCAAGGGCTGTA
This sequence comes from uncultured Ignavibacteriaceae bacterium, assembly GCA_964430095.1. Lineage (GTDB taxonomy): Bacteria > Bacteroidota > Ignavibacteria > Ignavibacteriales > Ignavibacteriaceae > DATKLQ01. Next base: position 8,867 of record CAYSGP010000375.1, on the reverse strand, counting down.
GATCTCTCGTCCTCAATTGAGAAAGAACCGGGCAGGAAAGACGAAAAAAAAGCAAGTGAGTTTTTTAAAAAAATAAATTCCTTAAGGAGATAAAAATGGTGATAATGATGAAACTTTCTGCACCTAAAGAAGATATTGAAAATGTAAGGCAGAAAATTCTTTCTAAAGGATGCAGGTTCCATGAAATTTGGGGTTCGGAAAAACTGGCAATCGGTGTTACAGGTCAGACTACTGCATTAAGCGAAGAGGAATTCCTTATTATGAATTCGGTTGAAGAAGTGTATAGGGTTTCAAAGCCGTATAAGCTTGTAAGCCGGGAAGTAAAGTCGGAGGATACTGTAATTAATTTTAAAGGAAAAACAATCGGGGGGGATGGTCTTGTTATTATTGCCGGGCCATGCTCCGTCGAAAGCCGGCAGCAAGTATTTGATATTGCCGGCGAGCTTAGGGAAATGGGTATTAGATTTTTCAGAGCAGGTGCTTATAAGCCCCGTTCAAGTCCGTATTCTTTCCAAGGACTAAAAGAAAAAGGCCTGGAATTTCTTGCCGATGTAAAGAAAGAGCTTGGGATGATGATCGTAACTGAGGCTAAAGATACAAATACCCTCCCTTTAATTGCTGGTATTGCAGATATTATCCAGATTGGCGCAAGAAATATGCAGAACTTCTCTCTTCTTGAGGAGGTAGGAGAGCTTACGAATCCGGTTCTTCTAAAACGAGGATTAGCTGCAAGCATTGAAGATCTCTTGATGAGTGCGGAGTACATTCTGTCCCAGGGAAATTATAATGTTATACTTTGTGAGAGAGGAATCAGAACATTTGAAACTCAAACAAGAAATACACTTGATCTGAATGCCATCCCGGTTGTTAAAAAACATTCGCATCTTCCCATCATTGTGGATCCTTCCCATGGCATCGGCATCTGGGACAAAGTACCGGCAATGGCAATGGCTGCCGTAGCCTGCGGGGCACACGGACTTATGATTGAAGTCCATAATCATCCTGATAAGGCTTTATCCGACGGATTTCAATCATTGACACCAAAAAATTTCAAATTGCTTCTTGAGAAGATTGAACTGCTTGCTCCGATTGTAAATAAAAGAATGGAGCTGCATGCACAGCTCAATTAAATATAATTTCCCTGATGAAAATGGGAAGTTCGGAAAATACGGCGGAAAGTATGTGCCGGAAACCTTAATCACTCCTTTAAAGGAATTAGAAGAGACTTATTTAAACTTAAAGGATGATCCCTCATTTCAAGAGGAATTAGCCCTTCTTCATAAAAATTATACCGGCAGACCTACACCGCTTACCTTTGCAGAAAATCTTACGAAATTTTACGGAAGAGGGAAGATTTATCTGAAGAGGGAAGATCTCTGCCATACCGGAGCTCATAAAATCAACAATACACTCGGTCAAATTCTGCTCGCAAAAAAGCTTGCTAAGAAAAGGATAATTGCTGAAACCGGTGCAGGTCAGCACGGAGTGGCTGCGGCTACCGTTTCCGCAAAGTTCGGACTTAAGTGCGTGGTTTACATGGGTGAAGTTGATATGGAACGGCAAAGCTTAAATGTATTCCGGATGAAGCTGCTTGGTGCTGATGTAATTCCCGTAAAATCAGGAAGCAGAACATTAAAGGATGCGACAAATGAGGCAATTAGAGATTGGGTTACAAATGTCCGCGATACACATTATATAATCGGATCCGTAGTCGGTCCGCATCCGTACCCGCTGATTGTAAGAGATTTTCAATCTATTATCGGAACTGAAACAAAAGAACAGATACTTCAGGCCGAAGGAAAATTACCCGATTACATTCTTGCCTGTGTCGGCGGAGGGAGTAATTCAATCGGCATATTTTATCCTTTCATTAATTCTAATTCTAAACTTATTGGAATCGAAGCTGCTGGATTGGGACTGGATACCAATCAGCATAGTGCAACTCTTTCATTAGGAAAAGAAGGAATTTTTCATGGAATGAAAACTTACCTGCTCCAGGATGAATTTGGTCAGGTGGCTCCCGTCCATTCAATTTCTGCCGGTCTTGATTATCCCGGAGTGGGACCGGAACATAGTTTCCTGAAAGATGAATTACTAGTAGAATATGGTTCAATTACGGATGAAGAAGCTTTAAAAGCTACAAAACTTTTATCAACATATGAAGGAATAATTCCGGCTTTGGAGACTGCTCATGCTGTCGCATATCTTGAGTATCTAATTCCGAAAACAAAAATTCAAGATATAATCATAGTAAACATAAGCGGAAGGGGAGACAAAGATCTGAATACTATAAAGGATAAATTAAACGGGAAAATGTAGTTAAACTTTAAATTCAGCAATTAGAAAAAGGGAGCTCTATTGTCTTTCATATCGGATTATATAAAAGAAAAGAACCGGAAAAATGAAAAAGTGCTTTCCGTTTTTCTCACCAGCGGCTTTCCGCATAAAAATAATTTCGTTCAAATGACTGCGGATATCTTAAATGCCGGAGCAGATATCCTTGAAATAGGTTTTCCATTCAGCGATCCTTTAGCCGACGGCCCGACAATTCAGCATTCATCCTTTGCAGCACTGCAGCAGGGGATAAATATAAAAAATTCTTTTTCCTTTGTTGAAGAAATCAGAAGAAAATCTGAGAAGCCGGTAATTTTAATGGGATATGCTAACCCGGTGTTAAAATACGGGCCGAAAAAATTTGCCACAGATGCACTAAGCTGCGGAGTCAACGGAGTGATTATTCCAGATGTCCCTATCGATGAATATGAAAATTTTTTTGATAATTCTTTCAATGGCCTGGATATAATACTTTTAGCAACACCGACTACTCCCGATACCAGGGTCAAAAAGCTTGATGAACTAAGTCAAGGATTTCTTTATTATGTAAGCATGACCGGCACAACAGGGAAACAAATCCGGGATTCTGCTGAAATACAAAACCAGCTTAAAAAGATTTCCGGATTGGTTACAAAAAATCCGCTTTTAATCGGTTTCGGCATTTCTTCCCCGGAAGATGTTAAAATGTTTTCACCATACTGCAGCGGAGTTATTGTGGGAAGTGCAATAATTAAATCTTTAATTAACAGCAATGGTGATTATCAAAATTCAATAGCACTTGTCAGGGATCTTAAGAAAGCTTTACTGGCAGAGTAAGAATCTGAATCAGCTGATTTTACAAATCATCTCAATTTCAACCGCGGCATTTCTGGGAAGTTCATTCACACCGACTGCGCTTCTTGCATGTTTTCCTTTTTCGCCGAAAATTTTTTCAAGAAGATCCGAAGCACCGTTTGCTACTTCCGGCTGGTTAGTAAAACCTTCCGCACTGTTTACAAAAACTGCAACCTTAACAATCTGCTCAATTCTATCTAAGTTGCCTATTACACGTTTTACGGCAGCCAGGCAGTTTAAAATGCAAATCTCGGATGCTTTTTTCGCTTCATTTTCTTTTAAATCTTTACCTACTTTACCGGTATATTTAAGCTCTCCTTTTACAGAAGGAATTTGTCCTGCGGTAAATACAAAATTGCCCGCAAATACTGCAGGGACATAAGCTGCTAAAGGTCTTGCAACCTCAGGAAAATCAAAACCGAGTTCCTTGACTTTCTCTTCTATCATCTTAACTCCTTCTTTAGTTAAGTTTTAGTAAATTTGAAAAAGGTTAATGCAAAATATCAATTTAAAAAGGAAATAGTATGATCGATAAGAAATTTACTGAATTTGTTGAAATTGTGAGAAGACTAAGGAATGAATGCCCGTGGGATAGAGAGCAGACAAATGATTCAATCAAAGCTAATACTATTGAGGAAGCATACGAAGTCGTTGAAGCAGTCGACAATCACGATTATGATGAACTGAAAAAAGAGCTTGGCGATTTGCTTCTGCATGTAGTTTTCCATTCAATTATTGCAGAGGGAAACGGTATGTTTAAATTAGAAGAAGTTATTGAGTCGATTCAGGATAAACTAATCAGAAGACATCCTCATGTTTTTGGAGAAGTTCAGGTTTCCGGTCCTGAAGAAGTGAAAAAGAATTGGGAAGCAATCAAACTTTCGGAAGGAAGAAAATCAATTTTAGAAGGAGTACCTAAAGAGATGCCTGCCCTGCAAAGGGCATTCAGGCTCCAGGAAAAGGCTTCCAAAGTTGGTTTTGATTGGGAAAAGAAAGAAGATGTCTGGAAAAAAGTGATTGAAGAAATTGAGGAGATGCACAAGGAAGAAATCAAAAGTCAAAAGTTCCGCCAAAGGCGAGGCTCACCAAAGGCGGCAAAAATCAAAAATGAGATTAATGAAGAATTGGAGAATGAAATTGGAGATGTATTTTTTGCCTTGGTTAATTATTCCAGATTTTTAGGAATTAATCCTGAGAATGCTTTGCGCAGGACAAATAAAAAATTTATAAAGAGATTTAATTATGTCGAAATGAAAATATCTGATACAGGAAGAGAATTGAGAGGTTCAACTTTAGCAGAGATGGATAAATTCTGGAATGAAAGTAAAAATCTTATTAAAGATGAATAAAATATTGCTTCACTTTTCATGCTTTTCATAAGCATCAATAATATCTTTTACAAGCTTATGTCTCACAACATCTGATTTTTCAAAATATACAAATCCTACGCCTTCTATATTGCTTAATATTTCTCTAGCCTGGATTAAACCGCTGACCGTTCTTGCCGGTAGATCTATCTGTGTAATATCCCCGGTAATTATTGCCTTGGAATTTACTCCGAGTCTGGTAAGGAACATTTTCATTTGTATTGCCGTTGCATTCTGCGCTTCGTCCAAAATAACATACGCATTATTTAAAGTTCTTCCGCGCATATAAGCCAAAGGCACTATTTCGATGGTTTTCCTTTCCAGATAAGATCTCAGTTTTTCTCCGGGTATCATTTCCTCAAGGGCATCATATAACGGGCGGAGATACGGATCTATCTTCTCTCGGAAATCTCCCGGCAGAAAACCAAGACTTTCGCCGGCTTCAACGGCCGGGCGAGCTAGGATTATTTTGCTGACAATTCCTTTTTTTAGCGCAGAAACTGCCATGGCTACCGCTAAATAAGTTTTCCCGGTCCCGGCCGGACCAATAGCAAAGCAAATATCATTTTTACCAGCGGTCTCCAAATATTTTTGCTGCCCCTGGCTCTTTGCTTTGACAACATCATTTTTGGTATAGAGAACTATGGAGTCATAGTCTTTTTCCGAAATAATCTCTTTGCCTTCAACGGTTAAATCAAGAATGGTTTGAATATCAGATGGTTTTAATTTCCCGCTTGTATTTAAGGCATACGCCATTTCTTTAAAAACTTTTTCAATAATTTCAACTTCCTCTTTCACGCCTTTTATAATAATATTATCTCCCCTTACGGTTATAGTTGAATTAAACCTGTCTTCCAGGATTTTTAAATTATTATCATTAATCCCCAGGAGTGATAGCATGTCTGTATTTTCAATCGTTATCTTTTTTTCAATTGCTGTCATCGAAGTCCTTCGATAAATAAAAAAAGCCCTTATCATATAAATATGACAAGGGCATTTATTTAAATAATCAAATGCTCAATAATTAAAGCCGGTTGCTTATTGAACCGGAGCAGGTTTATAATTTGCTCTGGCTTTCTCGTATTTCTCTTTTTCTTCTTCAGATAATTGAGGAACCGTAAATACCTGCTGCGGATAAATTAAATCGGGATCTTTAATTTTATCCCTGTTAGCTCTGTAGATTACCGGCCAAGCAAAACCGTTTCCATAGTGCTGCGGTTGCCGTGCAATACCCCAGAGGTGGTCTCCTTTTACAACCGTGTATTCGATGGCTGTCGGGGCTTCAACCCATGCATCCAATGCACCCTGCATCTGGGTATGAACTTTATCGAAGAATTCCGGCAGTGCACTTATTTTATTCATCTTTAAAGCATCAAGATCTTTCTGCCTGTCGGCTTTAGGACCTTCTTTTCTCCTTATTTTTCCGTCAAGCTCAGATACGGCGTTTCTAAAATTATCTACATCAGATTTGGTAGCGCCGACCATCGAATAAAGCTCGTTCATGCAGTCTTCAAAGCTTTGCAGCTGTGTGCCTTTTAATTTATCAACATCCTCGCGCAAAGTAGTAACTTCGGCATTTAGAGATTCCTGCTGGCTTCTGAGGCTGGCCATTTCGGCTTCCCATTCTTCTTCGGTCATTTCTACTTCTTCCTCTGCTTCTTCCATTTGTTCTTCTGTTTGTTCTTCTACTTGTTCTTCCTCTTGCGCGATTATATTAACTGAGAAAAAGAGCAGCAGACTTAAGACAGCCACTAAAAAATTATTTAATTTCATAAAAGTTTCCTCCAATTTCTTTGATTTTTAATTTGTTATTTAGGAAGTTTTTCCAGATTGCTCTGAGTGGTTTCTTTATCCTGTGCGCATCTCTGGAGCTGAGCATTTTTCTCAGCAATTTCCCTCTCCAAATTACCTCTTTCCTCTTTCAAAGAATTGGCTTCCTGTTCTAGTGCAGCAACTTCGCTCCTCAGATTATTCAATTCCGCCATCTGTGCCTCATCAACTCCGCCGCATCCGCTTAGCATACCAGCACTTGCAGCAAAGGCTGCAATGATCAAAGAGTTCCCGACCATTTTAATTAACTTCATATTATAACCTCCCTAAGATTATTTGTTTTATAGGATTTACCGAAATGAATTGCCTTCTTTAATATAGCTGTTCAAATAAATATTGATTTGGCCTTAAAACAGATATATTGAATAGGTCATAATAAAATGACCTACCTATATAATAAATTCAGCAAAAAAATACAAGTTCTGCAATATTTTTAAATAAAAACATTGTCCTGTGTAACAAGCCTAAATAAGTTTTTTGTCTACAAAACTTGTGAAATTATTTCCTGCGAGTATAATATGATCGAAAACAGGGATGTCTAATAATTTACCCGCCTCGACTAATTTTTTTGTGATAGATATATCTTCTTTGCTCGGCTCGCAGTTTCCGCTGGGGTGATTGTGAACAAGGATGATGCTTGCAGAGCTGTTTTCAATAGCCGACTTAAAAACCTCCCTAGGATGAACAACGCTGGAATTTAAATTTCCTATTGAGATTGTTTCATGCTTGATTATTTTGTTTGCCGAATTGAGGCACACGACTATAAATTTTTCCTTAAGTTCATCTCTTAGAATGGGTGCAAAGATATCCGCTATGTTTTGCGGGGAAGTGATTCTGGTTTCTGAAAACCATTTTAATTTCGATTGAATTCTCCTGCTTAGTTCAAAAGCGGCTTGTAAGGTGGCCGCCTTATCTCTTCCTATCCCGTCGAATTTCATCAAAGTGGAGGGTGAAACTGAAGCAAGCAATCCTAAATTCATATGCTTATTTATTAATTCCTGCGATAGTTCAATAACCGATTTTCCCTTTTTTCCTGTCCTCAATAGTATTGCAATTAATTCTGCATCGGTTAAATTCTGTGAACCGCGCATAATTAATTTTTCTCTGGGTCTGTCATCCGGCGGAAGATCTTTTACAACAGAGATATTGCCTCCCTTGTTTTATATTTTTGAAGACTATATTCCGGCCTGAAATTTATCGATCAGCTCAAACTTGTCATCTTTAAAGCGGATTATATTTAAGAATCTGTTTATCCTGTTTTCATTAAAAGAGATATTATTATGAAACCCGTTTGCCGTAATTCCCGATTCCATTTTATTTTTTATTGAACTCCCGTCTCCGGTGCTGTTCCGTAAAACAGTAAGCAGGTACCTAGCGGTATCATAGCCGTAAAGAAAATTCCTGTTTGCATCGGTATTCGATAGCTTGTAAAAGCTCCGGTTTAATTCCTGGTATTCCTGACTGTTATAATCTATGAAATAATCCGAAGAGAAAATCAGCTGGTTCATAAAGCCTGATGAAGCTTTGTAACCCTTTGCAAGCAGCCAGTCCTGATCCCCGTATATCGGCACATTGAGCTTATTCTTAACTATTTCCGTAATAATCGGGGCTGCATCAAGCTTGTTAGTTAAGGGGATGTAAATTCCTTCAAGTACTAAGGAATCTATTGCGATATTGGATATCTGCTTGGAAAAATCGTACGAATTGCTTTTATATGTTTCGATAGTAGTAATCTCTCCTCCCATTCTTGAAAATTCTTCCACAAAATTAGAAGAGAGCGGGATCGAATATCCGTCGTTTGAAGTAAGCACGGCAATTTTTCTTTTATTCTCCACATAGTATATGTACTGGGCTATGATTTTACCTCTGATGCCGAAAGGTGGATTAGCCTGAAAGAAAAAGTCATTTATAGAAGTTAAATCGGAATCTGTTGCGGTCGGAGAAATAATAGGTATTTCAGTTCCATTAAAAACCTGAAGAACTTTTCTTACTTCATCACTGAAAACCGGTCCGATTATGCTTTTTAGCCCGGAAATACTTTCAAATTCATCCTTAATTATTTTTAACCTTTCCTGCTTCAATTCAGTATCGCGGATCAACAGACCTATTTTTTCTTCATGCATGCTGTTGTATTCCGATACGGCAAACTTGATTCCTTCCAAAATTTCTTTAGCAGCGGAGGATGATTCACTGCTGAGCTCGCCGGATAGAGGAAGTAAAACACCAATAAAGATTTTTGAGCCGGATTGCTTTTTTGATTCCGATATTTTTTGAAAAATATCTCCGGCTTCCTGCCTTTCAGGAGATCTTGGATAATTGGTTATAAGTTCGGAAATATAATTCTCTGCGGAGGAATAATTATTTATCTGATATAACAGCTTTCCGAGAACTAAAAGTATAAAAGGTTTTATTTTTTCTGAATCAGTGAATGTTGAAATAGAGTCATTAAACTGTTTAAGATAATCAGGTTCAATATAATTCAATGCTATTTTTTCAGCTGCA
>CAYSGP010000374.1:0-7150 GCA_964430095.1 uncultured Ignavibacteriaceae bacterium | reverse complement strand
TCCGCTATAATAACTTTCAGGAGCAAAAAAAGCAGCAGTCATATAACCCCAATGATTTCTTTCATAAGGATTCCATGTATTCAGTTTTCCAAAAGCAGATCGGTTGTAGGGGATTTCGGTGTTTGCAAATTCCTGTGCAGGCAGCAGTTCAACTGCATTAACTCCAAGATTTTTTATATAATTTATTCCTCCTGAAATTCCTTTTTCTATTAATCCTTGATATGTCCCCCGTTCCTTTGCACCGGATGAAGCATGAGCAGTCATATCGCGTATATGCATTTCATAAATAATTAAATCTCTCCAATCATTACGGATCCAGGTGTCCTTTTCCCAGTTATAGTCAGTCTCTTTAATTACTATTGATTTTCTAGGATTCATGTAAGTATTAAAAGATGCTACAGCTTTCGAGTAAGGATCGATGCATAGGGGAGCTTCTTTAACAGATTTTTGATGAAAAACTTTATAACCGTAGTAGGCTCCGGATTTTTCACCATCGGCAACATATTCCCAAACACCGTCAGAATCCTTTATCATTTCATACGATATTCCCACATTATCTTTTAGAGAATCAGAGATAACCAAGAAGACTTTTACGGCACTCGGCGCGAATAATCTGAAGAAAGTTTTATTATCTTCGACAAATGAACCAAGCTTTTTGTTTGAAAAAAATCTATCTATTTCTTTTCTTCCATCGGGGCCATGTTTTACTTTACTTATTACTTCTCTTTTATTTTTCTTCGTTTCGAGCAATTGAATTCCTTTAAAATTATTAGTGGATAAAACGAACAAAATCAGTACCGCAGCTAAAATCTTCATAGTTCTTTATTATTTACAATAAAATTCATAAAAAAAGGTTCCATAATAATACAGATGAGAACTCAGGATGTAAAATACTGATATTAGTCCCCTGCTAATATTTTTCCATCTACAACAGGAGTTACGCAAATAAGCGGTTTTTCGGGAACATCAAAGCTTGAGAATATCTCCTCAAATAATTGAAAATGCATTCCTCTCTCCTCAAGTTTAGCGAATTTATTGTATTTCATGAATCCCCCTATTTTATTTGATGGGGCTTTAAAATGGTAAGATTTTGAGAAATCTTCACGGGCTTTACTCTTTAGAAATTCGATTTTTGTTTCATCTCCGCCATCTTTCTCATAAGCAATTGCCTTGAATTCAACAACATAATCGTTATTAATAATTAAATAGATATTTAAGATTATTTCATTCATAAAAGATCAAAATGATCAGCTTAAGGAGTCTATTTTCAATTTCAGTTAGAGTTATTTCTGAGGACCAATCATCTTTTCAGGCTTAACAATTTCATCAAATTCCTCCGCAGTTAAAAAATCGAGCTCAACTGCCGCTTCCTTCAACGTTTTATTTTCCTTATGCGCTTTCTTTGCAACTTTTGCCGCGTTATCATAACCGATTTTAGGATTTAAGGCAGTAACAAGCATTAATGAATTTTCCAGGTATTTATTAATATTTGATTCATTTGCCTGGATGCCAACAACACAATTGTCGGCAAAGCTTTCACATGCATCAGCTATCAGCCTGATTGATTGAAGCACATTAAAAATGATCACCGGTTTAAAGACATTGAGCTCAAAATTTCCGCTTGCTCCGCCGATATTTACTGTTACATCATTCCCGAAAACCTGGGTACAAACCATAGTCATTGCTTCGCATTGAGTCGGATTAACTTTTCCCGGCATAATTGAGCTTCCCGGTTCATTCTCAGGCAAAATTAATTCACCAATACCGCAGCGGGGACCTGAACCAAGCCATCTTATATCATTGGCAATTTTCATTAAAGATGCTGCCAGGGTTTTTAATACACCGCTCAGCTCAACCATTGCATCATGTGCTGCCAGCGCTTCAAATTTGTTTTTTGCGGAGACGAAAGGTTTTCCCGTAAGTTCAGCAATTTTTTGCGCCGATTTTTCTGCAAATATTGGATGAGTATTCAATCCGGTTCCTACAGCAGTACCCCCTAAGGCAAGCTCGTATAATCTCGGAAGACAGCCGTTTATTCTATCCAGTCCGTTTGTAAGCTGCTGTACGTAACCGGAAAATTCCTGCTGGAGAGTAAGAGGAACCGCATCCATTAAGTGAGTGCGGCCGATCTTGATAATATTTTTAAAACTTTGAGATTTTTCACTTAACATATCCCTTAACTTTTTAACCATAGGGATTAATCTTCTATGAATTTCTTCAACTGCCGCTATATGCATGGCTGCCGGGAAGGTATCATTTGAGGATTGCGCTTTGTTGACATCATCGTTAGGGTGTATCGGTTTTTTACTTCCCATCACTCCGCCGGAAATTTCTATAGCCCGGTTTGATATTACTTCGTTCACATTCATGTTAGTCTGTGTTCCGCTACCGGTCTGCCAAACAACTAAAGGGAAATGATCATCTAGTTTCCCTTCAATAACCTCTTCAGCTGCTCTTACAATCAATACAACTTTATCTTCGGAAAGCAGCCCTAAGTCTTTATTAGCTAAAGCGGCAGCTTTTTTTAATATGCCGAATGCCATGATTAATTCTTTCGGCATCGTTTCCCCGCCGATTTTAAAGTTCATTAAAGATCTAGCTGTCTGCGCACCATAGTATTTATTTGCAGGGATTTTCATTCCTCCCATGCTGTCAGATTCAAGTCTAAAATCCATTTGTTCTCCGTTAATTTTTTCTTCCAGAATAAAAATTTATTATCCTAAATTTAATACAAATTTAATCCAGAAATCATATGAGGTATTTTGAAAAGATATAATTTTTTCCCACCTTTACCAGTTCAGCTGAGTTTTATAAAAAATTATTTTTATGAGATAACTCACATAGAAAAGATAAGCTGTCCTTAGGGACAGAATAAATGAATTTTAATCTCTGAATACTTTTTGTATTTTACGCGCAGATAAGAAAATTTAAAAGGAGTCATGAACATATCGGCGATAGACAGAAGCAATTACCTTAAAGGATTATTAATAGTAGCAAAAAAAGATAATCAGCTGGCAGATATAGAAAAATCAATTATAAAAACTTTTTCAGAGAAACTCGGTTTTGCCTCCGATTTTTGCGATGAAGTGATTAGAAATCTCCTGGCTAATAAATATATTGACGAATCGCCTTTAAAATTTTCGAATATAAATATCGCTCAATCTTTTATTACAGACGGATTAAGATTAGCCTATACAAACAACAAAATCCCTGATCAGGAGATAAAATGGCTCCAAAATACAGCTGTTTTGAACGGTATTGATAAAAAATGGTTTGAAGAAAAAAATAAAACCTCAGCCGGACATTCTAACCAATCATTGGTAAGCGAATCTGCTCTTCTTTCTATAATTTAATAATACATGGATATTCTTCGGGGATGTTTATTTTTTAATTATTAATTAACTTCGCAAATCTGAAATAGGAATTTGACTATTCCTTCCCAAAATCTGTTGTTGTTTATTAATCATATTTCTAATTTTGATCGGTCTCTCAAATTAATTTGAACTTTCCATATTTCAACTAATATTTATCTAGGAATTAAAATGAAGAAAATGAAAGCATTGGTTAAGAAACATGCTAAACCGGGCTTATGGCTTGATGAAGTTGAAGTCCCCGAAGTAGGTGTAAATGATGTATTAATAAAAATTAAAAAAACTTCAATCTGCGGAACCGATGTTCATATCTATAATTGGGATGATTGGGCAAAAAAAACTATTCCCGTTCCGATGGTTACCGGTCATGAATATGTTGGAACAGTGGAAGCATTCGGGAATAATGTGCAGGATGTAAAGATAGGAGAGCTTGTAAGCGGTGAAGGTCATATCGTTTGCGGGCACTGCAGAAACTGCAGGGCAGGAAGAAGACACCTCTGCAATGCCGCACAAGGTGTCGGTGTAAACCGTCCCGGATGTTTTGCCGAGTACTTATGCATTCCGGTATCAAACGTATGGCACTGCGATCCTTCAATACCGACAGATATTTTTTCTATTTTCGATCCACTTGGAAATGCAACTCATACTGCCTTATTCTTCGATGTTTTGGGGGAAGACGTTCTTATTACCGGGGCCGGACCGATAGGAATAATGGCAGCAGCAATAGTAAAAAATGCCGGAGCCCGTTTCGTGGTCATAACAGATTTAAATGAATATAGATTGAACCTGGCAAAAAAGGTGGGAGTTACACGGGCGGTTAATATTAAAAAAGAAACCCTGAATAATGTTATGAAGGATCTTAATATGAAAGAGGGCTTTGATGTTGGACTGGAAATGTCAGGAAATCCTACAGCACTTGAAAGCATGATTTCGCTGATGTGCCACGGCGGGAAATTAGCGCTGCTTGGTATCCTTCCTGCAAATGCTGCTGTAAATTGGGAGACAGTAGTATTCAACGGATTAAATATTAAAGGAATTTACGGGCGTGAAATGTTTGAAACATGGTATAAAATGCAGTCAATGATTCAAACAGGATTGGACATTTCCGCTGTTATAACCCATCGATTCCCTTACACTTCTTTTATAGAAGGATTTGAATTAATGGCTTCCGGTAATTCCGGCAAAATAATACTTGATTGGGAAAAAATAAGTTAACTAATTTATTCCCGGAGAAATTGAAAAATGATTGGTGAAGCAAAAAATTATTTTAAGCAAACTCTCGAACAAATTGAAAAAGACGGACTTTATAAAATTGAGAGAGTTATTACCTCTCCTCAGAGGGCAAATATTTCGGTGAGCACAGGCGCTTCTGTGCTTAATATGTGTGCAAATAATTACCTGGGATTAGCGGATAATCCGGTAATCATCGATGCAGCAAAATCCAGCTATGAAAAATGGGGTTACGGACTTTCATCGGTCAGATTTATCTGCGGTACTCAGCAAATCCATAAAGAACTGGAAAGAAAAATATCCGAATTTTTAGGAACAGAGGATACCATCCTTTATTCATCCTGTTTTGATGCCAACGGCGGTTTATTCGAAACTGTACTTTCGGAAGAGGATGCCGTAATCAGCGATGAACTGAACCATGCCAGCATTATCGACGGAATCCGTTTATGCAAAGCAAAAAGATTCCGCTACAAAAACAGCGATATGAATGAACTTGAAGAAAAGCTGAATGAAGCAAAATCTTCATCAAGATTTTTACTGATCGCCACTGACGGTGTATTTTCAATGGATGGAAGCATTGCGAATCTTAAAGAGATCTGCAGCTTAGCAGATAAATACGGAGCAATGACAATGATCGACGATTCACATGCGGTAGGTTTTATGGGAAAGCATGGGAAAGGAACTCACGAGCATAATGAAGTAATGGGAAGAATCGATATTATAACCGGTACATTAGGAAAAGCTTTGGGCGGTGCGAGCGGCGGTTATACAAGCGGCAGGAAAGAAATAATAGCAATGCTCCGTCAGCGCTCGCGGCCATATCTTTTCTCGAATACGGTTGCTCCGAGCATTGCAGCGGCTTCAATTAAAGTGCTTGAGCTGCTTGAGAAATCCACTGACCTTAGGGATAAGCTGGAAAGCAACACTAAATATTTTAGAGAGAATATATCTAAAGCCGGCTTAAATATTAAACCTGGAATCCACCCGATTGTGCCGGTTATGCTGGGTGATGCCGCACTTTCACAAAAGATGGCTTCGAGAATGCTGGAGAAAGGTGTTTATGTTATAGGCTTCTTTTATCCGGTTGTTCCCAAAGGAACAGCAAGGATCCGCGTGCAGATTTCCGCAGCTCATTCGAAGGAAGATCTGGACTTTGCGGTAAAAGCTTTTAAGGAGGTGAAGGAAGAATTTAATATTTGAATTGAATTACAGCTTAATTCCTGAATTGAAAAATTTTCCCGATTCATTTCAGCTTATCAGCAGCAATATTTTTTTCATCCATTTTTATGCTTAAAATACAATTCTTACAATAATAATTCCCCTTGATATCTACTTCTTCAATACCGGGAGATGAATGCATTACACAATCCCAATCTATACAATGCTTCAAGCCGAAATTATGACCCAATTCGTGCAGAACTTCTTTTTTTATTCTTTCAAATAACAATGGTTCATTTGATTTCTCCGAATAAAATTCCTCATGCAGTCGGCATATCGAAACAATAGAATGTTTTCCGTTTAATTGCGCCTCGCCGAAAACAAAGGTTAAGACGGGAATGCAGAGGTCAATCTCTGTCAATATTAGAACTTTACCATCCAGCTCTCCGGAGAGTTTTAAGGCTTCAGAAATAATTTGAGTAGAATAGTATTGTCCCCGTCCTTTTATAAAAGCGGAATCAACTTCAATATCAAGATTAATTAAATGAACTTTTGAAGGAAAGGTTTTTAAAAGAAAATCCCGGATATTTTTCAGCAGAAAAGTATTCGAAAATTTCAGCGGGACAAGAAAAATATCCATTATTTAACTGATAATCCGGATTGCCCGGAAGAAAGATTCCGCAGACCGTATTTATTTATCTTATTGTAAAGAGTAACACGATCAATCTCCAGAATCTGGGCGCTTCTGGAAATATTCCAGTTATTTTCATTCAAGACTTTAAGAATATATTTACTTTCAACTACAGAAAGAGATTTACCGTTTATATCTTCAGCAACAGCAGCCGAAGAAACATGAAATGGAAGATCATGTACTTCTATTTTATCCGATTTACCTACGACTACCGCACGCTCTATTGCATTTTCAAGTTCACGGACATTCCCGGGCCAATCGTACTTCACAAGAAAATCCATCGCTTCCTGCGATATATTTTTTATCGGCTTATTCATTGCAGTTGATAATTTATTTAGAAAGAAATAAGCAAGGAGAGATATATCCTGTCTTCTTTCTCTTAAAGGAGGAATATTAATTGAAAATACATTCAGCCTGTAGTATAGATCTTCTCTGAATTTTCCGGCTTTCACGAGATCCTCTAATGCTTCATTTGTAGCGGCAATAACCCTGAAATCGCTTTTTATAATTTGGTTTCCGCCGACTCTTGTAAACTGTTTTGATTCAATTACTCTTAACAGCTCGACCTGCATTTTAGTTGAGATTGAACCGATCTCATCCAGAAAAATTGTTCCGCCGTCAGCCATTTCAAATTTGCCTTTCCGGCTGTACTGCGCGCCGGTAAAAGCTCCTTTCTCATGTCCGAAGAGCTCGCTTTCCA
>CAYSGP010000373.1:0-4605 GCA_964430095.1 uncultured Ignavibacteriaceae bacterium | reverse complement strand
GATTACAACTTACAGCAATATTCTTTCGCTGAGCTATGCATTTGCCCGGAAAGATTCATATTCCGATACAGCATATACGGTTACAATCGGAAAAACTGCCAGGGATACATCCGGCACTTATCTCCGTTTTCCGCTTCAATTTAAATTCAAAACCGTTCAATCATATTCATCTCAAAACGGAATTTTAACGGATCCGGTTCACGGCGATATCGGTGTTTCACCTTTAAATTATAATTATACCGGAATCACAGTAACTTTCCCGAGACGAATGGACAAATCATCTGTGGAGAATTCAACAAATGTAACACCGCAGATGAATACGGTTTTTCTATGGCCTGAAGAGAATGTTTTGAGAATTTATACAGGCGGACCATTTTTATCTGATACAACAATTACTGTTTCAATAGACCAGACGGCGAAAGATAAAGACGGGAATGAATTAGGTCATACATTTACATTTGCATTCAGAACGGCAGCACTTAGTGTTTCCAGCACAAGTCCATCAAACGGACAGCTGTTCGTTTCTCCCTCGGAGCCGGTTCTGATTAATTTTAATAATTATGTCACTTTATCTTCTGCACAAACAGCATTTTCGATTTCACCGGCTGTAAACGGATTGATATCCTACGGAGGATATTATCCCTATGAACAAATGAATCAGATTAAGTTTACACCGAATGCTTATCTGGAACCTAATACTAAGTATACCGTTACTATTCAATCTGTTATTACCGATATGCATGGAAAGGGGATGGGACAGCCCTACTCTTTTTCATTTGTCAGCAGGCCCAATTAAAATTAAATCCCTCGGGGCAGCATTGTTCTTGAGTGATAAAATTCAAGTTTGTTGCAATTTAATATTATATATAAGGAAGGATGAATTCCGAAAATACTTATCCTTCCTATATATATTTTAATCCTAATCCTATTAATGTTGGTGATACAGTGGCAATTATTTATGATGCGCAGTGGTCATATACAACAAAAAATTATATTAAATATCACTAATCCTAAACTGTTCGACCTAATGGTATAAACTATTCTCCCAGAGAAAATACAACTTCACTCGTTTAAAACTCTAGTTGATTCCCTGATAATAAATTCCGTATCAAGCACAACCTTTTCAATCGGAATTATTGTTGAAGATTCAATATTCCTTATTAAAATTTCTGCCGCTGTTCTGCCAATCTCTTCCTTTGGAGCTCTGATGGTTGTGAGCGGCACAGGATAGATTGTAGCATAATAAATATCATCATTCCCTACGATCGATATGTCTTCCGGTATTCGGATGCTCAGTTTTTTCAATGCAGTAATTACTGCCAGGGCCTGCTGATCGTTGAAGCAGACTATCGCAGTGGGATAATCTTTTTTAGTTATATTCTTAAAATATTTAAGAGTATTCCCGTAGCTTTCATCATAGCGCGACCCTATCGAAACAATCATTTCATCATTAAATGCCAGGGTGCTTTCACTGAAGGCATGTCTGAATCCTTCAATTCTTTCATGAGTATGGGAAGAGGCCGGGGGGCCTGCAAAATGTAAAATCTTGGTATGCCCGCTTTCGATTAAATATTTTACAGCTTTTTTTATAGCTTTTAAATTATCGATCGCTACTACATTTGCCTGAATTCCTTTTACATCTTCCAGCAAAACAAAAGGATAGTTAATCATCTTGAGTTTAAATAAATGTTCAATTTCAGAAGTGCCTTCAATTATCGGGGCAATTATTGCACCCTTTATATCTTTTGCTGAAAACAAATGGGTAAATTTTTTCTCCAGTTCATGATCATTTTCTGAACTGGTTATAATAACCGAATACCCTTTACTGTTGGCGTATTCTTCTACACCGGTTGCTATAGATGTATAAAAAGGATAGCCCAAATCTTTAATTACTATTCCGATGCTTTTATCTTCCTTGCCGTTTTTTAAATTCCTGGCAACGCCTTTAGGACGGAAATGAAGCTCTTTCATTACGTTTAGGATATGATCCCTTGTCCCAGGCTTGACAGTATTTTTTGCATTTATTACGGCAGATACAGTACCTTTTGATACTCCGGCACGTTTCGCAACATCAATAATAGTGATTTTTTTCATCTTAAAGCCCCCATTATTTAGAAGAAAATTGAAACGGTTTATTTATTTCAAAAAATATCAAAAAATATAAGAAATAGTATCGATAATAACAATAAAATTTCAATTTCTGATTTTTAACTCAAAATATATTTAATTTTCATTATTTTTGTCCTGGTATAATACTATTTAAGTTCAAACAAAAATTATTAAAAAAAATCTTATTTCATTTTGCCGAAATTAAACAATAAAACTCTCCTGTTCATCTTAATATTAAGCAGTGCACTAGGTCTAATTTTTAATTGGATAAACCAGAAAGGGATTTCTCTTATTGCACAGGAAAAAGCTCTTAAGTGGAGGATGGGAAATCTTTTAGTAACTCCGGATACAAATGAACCATATGCAATAAACCTTGAGCAGGCAAAAGAATTATATGAGCAAAATGAGCTTTTCATTGATGCCAGAGAGAAAGAAGAATTTGAAGCAGGGCACATCAGGGGTGCTGTAAATATCCCGTTTGACAACATTGATAATTATATTGAAGAAATTAATAAAATTCCCAAAAATGAGATAGTAATTACTTATTGCAGCGGAACCGATTGTGATTTAAGCATACTCCTAGGGAATAAACTTTCCGAAATGGGGTATAAAAATGTTTATATTTTTTTCGGCGGATGGATGAAATGGCTCAATTCCGGCTATCCTATTGAAAATCATGCTAAAAATGAAAAAAATTCTAAACAATAATTATCTCCTTTTTCTATCAAGATTTCTTTTGGGATTTATTTTTATTTATGCGGCAGTTGAAAAAATAAATGATCCCGGAAGTTTTGCTGTTTCTATTAACAATTATAAGCTGCTCCCGATTTTCATAATTAATATCATTTCGGTAATTCTGCCGTGGGTTGAATTAACTGCCGGAATGCTGCTGGTTACGGGAATTTCAGTTAGAGAAAGTTCTTTTATAACTTCAATCTTTCTGCTGATTTTTATATTTGCCGTTTCAATTTCCCTGCTGCGCGGTCTCGATATAAACTGCGGCTGTTTCGGCACCGCAGGAGGATCAAAAATCGGAATACAAAAAATTGTAGAAAATCTGCTCCTCCTTATACTCTCCGTATATCTATTTTTTTTCGGTTCCGGCAGTTTAACGCTGCTGCCGGATAACAATAAAAACATTAATTAAACATCCAAGTTAAAACCCGGCGGCATCATTTTGATTGAATATCAGAATATGTATATTGTGCCGGTTTTCTTAATAGCCGCTGGTTTGTTCAAATCTTTTTCAAATAAGCATTAACTGCAGAATAAATTTTTGCGGTAAATTAAATCGTTTCAAATTGTTCGAAATGTCAGCCGAAGTTCCGATATAAATGAGCATAAAATTATTCTTTAATAATAATCAAGATTTTGTCGAGGCAGGCTCTTATCTGCATGAATATGCTGAAAAGTTCGGGATACATGTGCCTACTTCATGCAACAGGCAGGGCAAATGCAAAGAATGTCTTGTAGAAATAAGCGAGGGGATGGAATTATTATCTGAGCCTGCTCCGCAGGAGAAGCATTTATTAAATAAAACCGGAATTCCAGGGACAAATAATAAATTCCGTCTTTCATGCCGAACAAAGATAATCGGAGATTCGGGCATTATTAAGTGCAGTACAATGCGCCGCGGAAATATGAAAATTGAAACTAAAGTATTAATGCTTCCTTTAAGAGATTATAATTTAATGCTCGATCCTGAAGTGGTAAGAAGAGGAGAAGGGGTTTACTTAAATGATGAATTAGTTGATTCACAAAACGGACCGATTTACGGTTTAGCCGTAGATCTGGGAACCACTACAATTGTTGTCTACCTAATTAACTTGGAAACCGGAGAAATTACTGCCGAATCTGCTTTTGAAAATCCGCAGCGGTTCGGCGGCTCCGATATAATGGCCAGGATTCACTACGATACGGAGCATAAGGATAAGCTTCTTCAGAGAACACTAGCTGGATATTTAACGCACGCAATCGAGGAATTCCCGGTCGATCCTTCCGCGATTTATGAAGCAGTAGTAGCAGGGAATTCAACTATGCGCGATCTTTTCTTCCGGTTAAATGTATATTCTATCGGGCAAAATCCGTATCGTTCTATCACTGAAATTGAAAAACTAGAAGGCAGGCGTGAAAATACCACTCTGGTTGCTTCACCGAAAAGATTGAGTCTTCCGCTTAATCCAAAAGCCCGGATTTACAGCCTCCCTATAATTACAGGACATGTCGGGGCGGATGCCGCCGCATGCATGCTGGCTGTAAACATGGCTCATGAAGAAAGATTAATTGCGATTATGGATATCGGTACAAACACTGAAATTGTGCTAGGGAATAAAGAAAAAATTCTGGCAGCTTCTTGCCCTGCCGGTCCCGCCTTTGAAGGGGGGAATATTTCATGCGGAATGCCGGCATTATCAGGTGCAATTGAAAAATTCAAGATAAATAAAGACGGCACAAATTCAATCCAGGTAATCGATAATTTTGCACCCCAAGGTATCT
>CAYSGP010000372.1:0-2598 GCA_964430095.1 uncultured Ignavibacteriaceae bacterium | reverse complement strand
ATATCTCTTAGGTAATTTTTAAATAACAGTTTTTCAGTTTCGGAATACCTGCCTTTAATATTTGTTATATCCCAAAACTTATGTCCTCCTCTATGCGGGGCAGTCAGGCAGCATAAAAACAGATCCCACTTTTCATTTTTTATTAATTCAATAACTAATTCGGTTTCTTTTTTATTTGCCTGGATCAACTCATCTTTAACCTTAATTAATTCGTTCATTTCCTGAAGGCCGCCTACTTCATCACTTATAGGAGGCTTGCCGAATTTTTTTATTACCCATTTAATTTTTTCCGGCGGATAAGAAAAAGGTTCGAAGATCCGGTCGTGCGATGCCCAGCCTGAAACTTCTATCCCGTTAAACGGATCCGGAGGAAAAGCCAGCGGCATATCTACCGCAATAATCCTGTAATTTTCTCCCAGCTTTCTCCAAAACGGAACAGCAGAAATCCAATCCGGATTAGGCCGTTCATAATCCATTTTATCGCTTCTCCATTGAAGGTAATGATAAATCCCATGTTTATCAGGCATCGTGCCCGTGTAGAATGTGGGCCATGGAGAACCGACCAGCCACTCAGCCGATGAAGAGAGTCTTCCGTAAGAACCCCTGGAACGGAGAGAGGCTAAATTTTTTAAATACCCTTCGGCAATCCATTTTTCAATTAAGCTTGGTTCAGCTGCATCCAGTGCTATCGCAAGAACTTTATTAGTTGATTTCATTTAAAAAAATCTCCTTCCCTTTTGTAATTGATTCCCGTGCTGCTTTAACTGCCTTTATAGCAGAAATCCCGTCGTTAATATCCGGCGTGCTGTGAATACCTGATTTGATGCAGCTGAACAAATTCTCCAGCTGCATTTCAAAGCTTCTTTTAACTGGAGAAGATCTTCTCATAAGTTTTCTTTTAAATTTATCACTTAAATCAATAAATTTTCCCTTAATGCCGAATTCCGGATGAATTCTTTCTGACCCGGCAGTAATAAAATATATTCCCGACTCAAAAATTATTTTTATTGATTTAAGTGTTTTGTTTGAATGTGCAATAAAACAATGAACAAATAAATCACCCGGCATTTTAATTTTAACTTCTAGATTGTTTGCATCGAATGAACGGGCTGAGATCGACACTATTTCCTTTTGAAAAGCAAACCTGACCAAATCAAAAACATGAGGACCCAAATCATTTAAAGGATCACTTTTAAAGGACACAGGGTCCCAGCTGCTGTAGTTGCCCGTAAAAATAATTTCAGCCGAATGAACATTCAGTCCATTCAAAATTTTTTCTTTAAGTAAAACAACCGGCTGCCAGTACCTATGATTAAAGCCCATTATTAGAAAAGCCTTGGAAGCGGACTCTGTTTCGCACAATTCCTTTATCCCATCCATTGACAATGCCAAAGGTTTTTCAACCAGTACAAATTTGTTATTCTTCAGTAAAGCAGAAGCCAGCGGAACGTGTGAATCGGGAGGAGTGCTTATAACTGCCGCATCAATTTGGTTTATGAAATCCGGCTCAATATCTCCGTACCTAGAGCAATTTTTCAATTTTCCTGAAATCAGGTCTCTTCTTTCCTTAACCGGATCTACAACCGCAGAAACCTGAACTTCCGGGTATTTGCCTAATGCAGGCAGATAAATTAATTCTGCAGCTCTTCCGCAGCCGATTAAACCAATTTTTATTTTAGACTGCAATCTTTTCTTCCAGGTATTTTTTATTTCCTCTCCGGAATCCCTCAATCCATGCCGATAAACCTAAAATTACAAAAGGAAAATAGAAAATCATGCTGAAGATGCCTGCCGGATTCCATTGGAGAGTCCGGACTGAAATATAAATTAATCTTTTTATCCCGAATATTAATGCAAATAAAAAACTATCTCTGTTCTTATTACTGGCATTGGAAATTTTCAGATTTAAATATCCCCTGTGAAATCCAAGACTCCGGTTATGCTCGATAAAGGATTTAAAATCCTTCCTTCCGCTGTGGCGTACAATTAAATTCCGGTTAAAATAAACTTTTCCCTCATTATTCCTGATTGCCGATTGGCTGAATATTACATCTTCACCCGTAATAATTTCTTCAGGGAATTTTCCCGATTTAAAAACCAGCTCTTTATTTATGCCGAGATTGCACGCCGGAAAATGCTTAATATTTTTTGATGGACGATGTTTCTGAAAATCAGGGAACTGCAGCAGATTATCAACCAACGCAATAGGATGAAAAGGATATAAATTATTAACCGGTCCTATAACAATTTTGTTGCCATTTTTTAATGATGCATAAATTTCAGAAAGCCAATTTGGCGCCGGTACACAGTCAGAATCTATAAAGGCTAAAAGATCCGATTTGGAATGTGCCGTTCCGATATTTCTTGCTTTTCCAGGATACATCTGTTTGTCACATGATATCAGAACTGAATTTTGTGCAGAATCCATCAATTGTTTTAATTCAGGATCTTTTCCGCTTTCAACTACAATTATTTCAAATGGCTTAGTAAAATTTTGTTGGTTAATCCCGCCGATGCAATTTGCTAAATCATTTTTATCTCCGTAAAAAGGGATAATTACCGTTATTTCCGGTGATAAATTATTCCTTTTATTCTAGT
>CAYSGP010000371.1:0-6232 GCA_964430095.1 uncultured Ignavibacteriaceae bacterium | reverse complement strand
CTTTTTCCTTTTTCCTTTTTCCTTTTTCCTTTCATATATCAATCTCTATCTCTTCCTCAATATCTGAAGTGTGAGCTGAACTGTCCTGGACAACGTCGATTACATCATTAGCTACAGCTTCCATATCGCCTACAAGCTTTTTAACGGCATTCAGAAAATAATTGTAAAAAGCTAGAGCAGGTATACCTACCATCAGTCCGAATGCAGTTGTAATTAATGCTTCCCAAATACCTCCTGCAAGATCGCTCGGATTTACCGTTCCCTGCAGTTCTTCAATAATCATGAATGCCGAAATCATTCCTGTAACTGTTCCTAAAAATCCGAGCAGCGGCGCAATTCCGGCGACCGTAGCTAAAACCGGGAGTCCTTTTTCAAGCTTGCTTACTTCCTGGGATCCTGCATTTTCAATTGCTTCTTTTACTCTTTCGTGACCAAGCTTATATTTCTTTAATCCCTTTCTTACAATGTTGGCAATTGGGGATTTTTCTTCCATACAATAGCCGATGGCACCTGAAATGTCTTTCTTCTTAATTGATCCTCTTATCCTTACCATAAAAGCCGGAACGTTAATCTTTGCTTTTCTCAGCACGATATAGCGATCTATTATTACAGCCAAACCTATTATTGAACAGAGCAGTATAGGCCACATAATTACACCGCCCTTAAGAAACATTGACAGCAGATCCATATAAATGTCCTCTGATTTTTATTATTAATTCTTTATTTCAAAAAAGTTTTTGCCTGATCATAGCTTTTAAAACCTCTGATCATTACTGCATAATAAATTGCGCCGTCGGCACGTTTGTCGGTACGTACGTAAGCATCATAATTTGCCTTTTTTAAATTGCTGACTTGAGCTTCCGCTCTGGTCTGCGTTTCGAAGGAAGATATCTGGACTATATAATCGTTCCCCTGCCTGAAAATATAATCTCCTAAATTTTCAAGTTTTGCAGGCTCCGGCGGATTTAAAGCAGTTATGGTTTCACTGGTTTGCTCAGGTGTAAATGTTTTTGATGTTACTTGAGAAGCGGCAATTATGGAAGAATCAATCGGCTGCGTAAATAAAGCTGCTTTATTTTCATTTTTACTGTAAGGATAGGTAACAGGAATCTCAAAATCCCTATCGATTGTCTTTACATTCTTGACAACTACAGGCATACTTTTTACCGGGGCAGGGTTATTTTTTTTGAAAATATATTGATAATATAAAAAAACACCGATGCCGACAAACAGCAGAAAGACAATCACTGCCAAGATAGTAGTGTTTCTTTTTTTGTGAGAAGTTTGTTTATCAATCTCCTCTATTTTGGAAATATATTCTTTCAGATCTTTCTGGGCCTGATCCTCTTCCGAAATAATTTTTTCCTGCTTCAGCTCCTGATCTTCCTCTGCATCACTATCAGCCAGGAAATCAATTTTCTCTTTTAATGCACCAGGTTTTATTTCTATATAACCTTCCTCATCAGGAGTTTCCGGTTCTGCTTCTTTTTCTTCCTGCTCAAATTTTTCCTGAATAGGTGGTTCTTCGCCGTCTTTTAAATATCCTTCTTTCCAGTCATATTTCAGCTTAACCGGCTTGATTGTTTCATAATCTTTGTCTTCAGCCGGTTCTTCGGGTGTTTCCTTAGTTTCCCCGCTAATTTCCGGACCCGGTTCAATATTTTTTTCCTCAGGTTCTATGTAATTATCTACCGGCGGAATCATTCCTTCAATGAGTTCAGTATCGGAAAAATCTCTCTTATCCTCCGGAGTCTCCTGTTCATGAACAGGCACTTGAGATCCTGCTTCTTTGCCGGTTTCATCAATCATTTGTTCCGGTTCCAGCAATTCCCCCGAATTCTGAAACTCCGCCGTGCTTTCCGTTTTCATTCCTGTTTCCTCAACCGGCTTCTCCTCTTCAGAAGTTCCAGTGTAGTCCTCAGGCGAAAGCTTTTCCTGCTCAGCCCCAAATGTTAATCTTTCATCAAAGATTTCCGGATGAACAGTTTCGGTTTTTTCAGGTTCAGCCTGCCCGGCATTTTTTTCATCGGCTATTGATTCTGCCGGTGCCGTTTCCTCCGTTTTTTCTTCAGCCGACTCAACAGCAGTTAATTCTTTTCCCTGATCATTACTTTGATCTTCAGCAGTTTTTTCTTCAGTATTTTCTTCCTGCGGTCTCTTTCTTTTTCCCGGTTCAATTATGTTTATCTCATCAAACTTCCATGGAATATTTGCACCGAATGATCCTTTGGAGAGCAGTTTATCAATTTCCCTTTCATCTGAAGGACTTCTTTCTTCTTTTCCTTCCTCATCCTTAGGAGTTGTTTCGGTCTGAGCTTCTTCTGTTTCTGCCGGGGCTTCCGCAGAAACTTGTTCAATATTTTGTTCCTGATTCTTTATTTGCTCTTCAGCCTGCCCGGCAACGGGTACTGCTGCTTCTTTTTTGTCTTCATCTAATGTTGGTCTCTCTAATTCTTCCTTTATTTCACCGACCTGTTTATCACCAGCTTCTACAGGCGGAAGAATTTCTTCCTTTTTTTCATCCTCCAAAGTGCTCTGCGGAAGTTCTTCTTTTAAATCAAGCTGCTCTTCTTCTTTTTTCTTCTCCGGAGCATATTCAACCTTGGGCTCTTCAGCAGTTTCCGGAGTAATTAGATCTTTTTCCGGTTCAGGAAGATTTTTCTCTCCGGGCTGAGGTTCAGATTCCGGTTTTTCAAAAGTCATTGTCTGTTCTTCAGCTAAAGCTTTTCCGGGGATAAATACTTCATTCTCTTTATTACCATTCTTAATCACTTTTGCATTAACGATGAGACGGGCCGCTTTAGATTCCAGGAGCCTTACCAATTCATTATATGACTGCGGGATAAAATATGCTTCCCTCTTCTGTACATACTGGATAACAGGTTTGTTAACACTAAGGCTGAAAGGAGCATCGATCTCCGCAAAATCAAGCTCATATTTTGCCGGGACAACAAAGTAGATCGGTTCCTCGGGAATTTTTTCGATAGACTCCGAATAGATTATCAGGTCAATCCATCCGGAACCCGGGAAGACCGCCTTTAAATTCTTCATTCTATCCCGCACGTTTGCTTTTGCAATTTTATAATGCAAAAATCCCAGATCTTTTATTTGAATTATATCTCCAGGGTTCAGGATATCTGCTGCGCTTCTGATAAATATCTCGAAAAACAAGGAAGCATCAGCTTCGGGAGCACCCGCTATCTTTGCTGTTTTTCTGATTAGTTCCGATTTATTCATTTTATTAAATTTTTTTAATTGGTAAATGCTACCATTGAAAATTAATACCTCCGATTAAATCAAGCGGAGGATCGAAATAACCTTCCCATGTGTAGTTATCCCGGTTAAATAAATTTGATAACTGCATTGTTATGTAAAAATTAGTCATTATTTTATAAGAAAATTTTGCACCTAAATCAATATAGGAATTAATATAATTAAGATTCTGCAGGTCTGTATATCTTTTTGAAGCAAGATAAAGAGTTGCATCAGCCCTTAACCCGAAATTAAAATCGTACCCATAGGATAAATCGGCTTTAATTACCGGATAATAGGGAATGAAATTTTTGTCCATGTCGCGTGTATCGTTTATTTCAACCCTTCCGTAAAAAACTCCGTAAGGTCCGGTATGAAATAAAAGATTTGAGAATGCGGTCCAGCTTCTAGCTTTAACTGTTTCGATTTCAAATTTACCCGGTTCGGCTGAATTTACAAAATAAGGAAGCTCAGATGCTAAGAAGTAATCAAACCCTCCTTCAATTTCAAAATATTTTTCATATTCATATTTAACCACGCCTTTTATTGCATTAGTCTTCTTGTAGTAAACATTGAAGAAATTGTTCTGATTAAAATACCTGTTCTGCTTTAGTAAATCTCCGCCGGTCAGGTATTCGGCATGCGGTGCAAATTCCCCGAAAACAGAAAGCTTATCATTTACTATTACAGCAACCGAAGCATAAGGTGAAAGAAAGTTTGCGTTCCATGACCTTGAATAAGTTATCCCGAAAGATCCTTTTACAACATCCGAAATATTCAGACCCGCTGCAGGTCTTAAGGAATAATAATTATAAATTCCGTCTTCCATTAAATTATTTTTAATATGTTGACGTTTATAAACTAAATCAGCTCGTATGTTGAATCCTTCAAATTTAGCCCTAAAAAATCCTCCCATATTAAAGACATTTTCCGAAAAAGTTTCTTCATCAAGAGAGGCATGATTGTTCCCGAGCTCACCTTTTATTTGAAAAGAATTGTTCAATAGGTTTTCAAATGAAAAACCGATATTTCCAATATTTAAGTATCTTTTCTGCGGCAAATCCGGAACAGCAAAAAATTTAAAAGTATTTTTTGAATAATCGCCGTGTAATTTAAATAATGTTCCGCCTATAAAGTCTGAATTATTATCTACCTGGTAATTGATATTTAATCCTCCGCCGATTCGATAGCTTTCGCTGTTTGAAACATAAGCACGACCGTTCTTTACATCCGCAAGACCTTCGAAAAGCCAATTATAAAATGGCTGGGCATACGAAAATTTTACTACCGGTAAAGTGTATCTTCCTATGCCCGCTTCAAGCTTTCCTTTGTTGTAATTAAGTGAATCAAGAAGATTAATATCTTTCATCATAGGATGAGGGATATCTTTTATCTCGAGCTCTTCGGGAGAAAAAACAGGTCTGAAGAATTCATCTGATAAGGTCGGTACAAATTCAGAAGGAGCTTTTTTTGCTTTTTGAACTGATATAAGATCAGGACCGGTTATAACAAAATCCGGAAGCTCAACGGACGGAGTTGACGACTTGCCTTCCTGAGCAAATAAAAGCCCGGCCGATAAACAAATCAAAGCAGCAAATATTTTTTTCATCATCTTAATTCCTTCAATTTCTCCTCGGCTTCTTTACCGAACTGATCTCCGCGGTGATTTGCTAAAACTGTGCGGTACATATCTTTTGCCTTATCTTCTTCATTTAGCTTGGTATAACATTCACCCAGTTTTAAATATGAGCGGGTCAGCCATTCGCCGTATCCGGGAAATATTGTTCTGACTCTGACAAAAGCAGTGATTGCATCGGCTGTCTTGTTCTGCTCGAGGAGCGTTTCACCGTAATAATACTGCCCCTTTGCTCCAAGATCATCGGTGCGCGTATCTGCAAGTCCTTTAAAATAAAGCTCTGCATTCGGATATCTGCCTGCTGCGAGATCAATAAATCCTAACTCGAGCTTGGCTTTATCTGCAAAAATGCTTTCTTTATGATGGAGGACAATCTCATCAAAGATTTCATAAGCATTGGAGAAATCTTTTTTATTAATCAGCGTCATTCCTTTCATGTATAAAAGCTCTGCGGCCCGCGAAGAATTATTGCCGAGTTTTTCAAGAGCTTTATTATAAATATCTTCCGCCGCGGAAAAATTTTTCATACTGTTATATGTATTTCCCATTTCCATAACTGCAGATGCTGCAATTTCTTTTTTGGGATAAAGTTCAAATACTTTTTTAAAATTATTGAGGGCTTCATCGTTCTGCTTTAAATTCTGAGCGCATTTGCCTATCCAGTAGTATGCATCGGCAATCAATTCGCTTTTCGGGTAATTGGCTGCAAATTCTTTATAGCTTGTTTTTGCTTCTTCATATTTTCTTTGGCTGTAATAGATTTCCCCCTTTTTAAAGTGAATCTGATCTGAAAAACTTAATCCCGGGTTGCGGCTTACAAATTCATCAATGGTGGAAATTGCATTATCAGGCTGTCCTTTGGCTACATAGCAGTACTGAATTCCGTTTACTGCATCAAAAATGTAATTGGATGAAGGGTAGTTTGTCAACAATCTTTGGTAATTTACAATAGCCGAGTCGTATTTGCCCATATTGAAATATGTATCTCCGATTGAGTAAAAGATTACGGGCGCCAGGTCGCTGCCGGGATAGACATTTAGAACATTCCTGTAATTTGAAATTGCTTCCCTGTATTTATTCTGCTGAAAACGTATCCATCCAAGCAGATAGAGAGATTCATCTGCATACTTAGAATCCGGAAAACGCTGCTGAATATTTTTAAACTGGCTGTATGCACCTTCGGAATCGCCTGATTTGAATAAAGCCTGGGCATATTGATAATTTAAATAAGGATTATTTACCTGGTCTGGATTTATATTAAATAATTCTTTGTAGATTTTCCCGGCTGCAGCAAAGTTTTTAGCCCCGTAGTAGCTGTCAGCCAGCCTCATTTTAGCATCGGTG
>CAYSGP010000370.1:0-6804 GCA_964430095.1 uncultured Ignavibacteriaceae bacterium | reverse complement strand
GATGATGTTGAAGTAAGCATAATAAAAATAAAATCATAAAACCCGGCTTATAACCGGGTTTTTTTATTTTAAATAATTTCTTTAAACCTTTTAATTCGCCTTCATTACCTAATAAAAGTAAATTTGATTAAATTTCTTTTTTATTAAGTTGTTTTTCTTTAAAAGGAAAATAAAATATTCGATTTATGTATGAAATTCGCAATCCGAATTCCGAAATCCGAAATTAAAGGGAGAACTAAAACATGAGTGAATCATTAATAATTTTCGGCGGCTTCTTTCATCTTGGTTTTGTTGTTTTTCACCTCTTCTTCTGGCGCTTATTTAAATGGAAGCCTGCCCGCCGAAGCGAATATTTCAGCGCCCTTGAAGCGGGAAAGATTTATCTTCACTGAATTTTATTAATAGGGCGGTTATGCAGATCCTAAATCTCTGCCTGATTTTTGTTTTTTTAGCCGCCGGACTTATTTCAATATTTTATGCTCATGATCTAATCTCTACAAGTCTTGGAAAGGTTTTAATAATTTCGATATCTGTATTTTGGTTTATAAGGTTAATCGAATAGATTATTTTTTTCGGGCTGAAGAAAAAATTATCGGTAATTTTATCAGCACTTTTTGCATAAGGTTCTATAGTTTATATCGTGCCAATTTTTTAATTAATTGTCTTCATGTTAAAACCGAAACTTTTTATACTTGATGGTGAATATTCGGTTCATCGTTTTGAACATTTCGAAACAATACCAGGCATAATTTCTGAAAGTAAATACTTCTGGATAAGCCGGACCAATGATGAACTGTCTGTAGTCTGTGAATCAAACTTAAATTTAAACAGCGCTAAGTGCGAACCTGACTGGCGGGCAATAAAGGTAATCGGTCCACTGGATTTTTCTTTGATCGGATTAATGTCGGATATTACAAGCATATTGAGCAGCGAGAAAATAAGTGTATTTACCTTATCAACCTACGATACCGACTATATTCTGATAAAAAAAACAAAGCTTGAGCAGGCCAAAGATGCACTGATACTTGCCGGATATATATTTTTGGAAACTGAATAGCTGATTAATCAATTAAAGTCAGTTAATTTACATTCATACAATAATTTTAAGGAATAAGAGCTAAATAAGAATTTTTTTTGAAAGGATAAAAAATGCTCTCCCGGCTTTTTCATAAACCTGATTTGGGAATGCTGATCATAAGAATATTTTTAGGAGGAAGTTACATCTTTATTCATGCACTGCCGAAAATTCTTGGCGGACCTGCAAGATGGGAAAGGATAGGCAATGCAGTGAAAAACTTTAATATTGATTTCTATCCGGTAGTTTGGGGATTTTTAGCGGCGTGCACAGAATTAGTCTGCGGTACGCTGATAGTTCTTGGATTATTTTTCAGGCCTGCTTCCGCATTTCTTTTATTAATTATGGGAGTCGCAGCCTCATCGCATATTTACAGCGGTGACCCGTTGAATAAAATAGCTTATCCGATTGAATTGGGATGTATTTTACTAGGACTTATCTTTCTCGGACCGGGTAAATACAGCCTCGATAAAGAGAGAAATAACCAGCCTAATTAATGCCATTTAAAAATTTTCAAGCCTATTGAAAAGCATACAATTCCTGTAGCAAGTAAAACTAAAAACGGAACTGCTATTTCTCTTAATCCGGCTCCTTCGATAAAAATGGCTCTGACACCGTCCGCAAGAAGACTTAACGGTAAAAGTCTTATAAAGGAAACTGCCCAATCGGGAAAATTCTGGTAGCTGAAAAAAATTCCGGAAAGTACAATCATCGGTGTAGTTACCGCATTAATCAAACCGTTGCCCACTTCCGTATTTGCGGTCCTGGATGCGGTAAAAACAGCAACACCGGCAAATGCAATATTGCCCGCGATAAAAATAAATAATAAAGCTAACACGCTTCCCTGAATTATAATCCCGAAAACTAAATAAGCGAAGATGAACAGCAGACCTCCTTCAATAAAATTCATAGCAGTTCTTATAGTCATTAATGAAATGAGAAAGTGTGATTTTTTCATTGGAGTAGCAATCATCCTTCTTAATAATTTCCTGGAACGCTTTTCAATAATGTTGTAGCCCAAACCCCAAACGGAAGACATCATTATTCCCATTGATAATAATCCGGGGACAAAGAAATCAATATAACGGGTACCCTGCAAAGTTAAGGGCTCAATCTTTTCATGCTGTGTATCTTCCGCTGATCTTTTGCTGTTGATTATCAGGGAAATATTCAGGTAGGTGATCAGTCCTTCCGGATTAACCGGATCAAAGTGATACTTAATATCTTCGCTGCTGTCTTCAATTATTAAATTTATTTCTCCCCTTTTCAGTAGAATAGCTGCTTCACTCCAGGTTGTCTCCTCAAAAATATAAACGCTTGTTCCTAATTTTTCATCTTTAACAGTAAGCTGGTACCCGTTGTGGTTCTTATCCAGTGCTTTAATTTTTTGAGTTTTTTCTCTCATGAATTTCAAAAATTTAAATGAACCTGCCTCCTGACCTGAATCATTCCCAATTACCGCAACTTTACGGATGATATCGCGGCTTTGAGTAAATGCAATCCCTAATCCGAGAGTCATCAGGAGAGGAAAAAGAATCCCCCAGAATAAAACAGCCGGTTGACGGAGAATTTCTTTAGCATGAGAATTAAGCAATGCTGAGAACTGTCTAGTTCTGATTATTTTCTTCATCAAGGTGTCTTCCAGTTAATGAAATAAACAAATCATCCAGCGTTTTTCTTTTGCTTTCAAAATTTTTAATCTGTAATCCTTTTGTTTTAATAAAGTTGAATAAATCAGGCAGTTCTGTTTCAAGATTTTTAAAGGATGCAGTGTACTTTTCTTTGCTTCTGTCCCATTGAATATTAAATTTTGAACCCGTAAAAAGATTGTCATCCTGTTTGTAGTTCTGCAGTGCAAACTCAATTCTTTTCCCCGCATGCTCTTCCTCCAGCAGCTGCATGGTAGTTCCTTCTCTCAGAATTTCTCCTTTATGGATAATGATTATATAATCACAAAGCTGTTCAGCTTCTTCCATATAATGAGTGGTGAGAATCAGGGAAGTATTGAATTGTTCTTTTAAATTCAGAAGGATTGACCAAATTTCTCTTCGTGCATTAGGATCCAATCCGGTTGTAGGCTCATCCAGCAGCAATATTTTAGGAGTATTCAATAATGCTATACCGATTGCAAGCTTCTGCCTTTGGCCGCCCGAAAGATTTACTGTGAAAGATTTTCTTTTTTCTTCAAGGTCCACAAGATTAATTACTTCATTAACACGGTTTTTATCAAGTTCATAAAAGCTGGCAAAAAGTTTTAGTGTTTCTTCGACATTCAGCTTATCGATAAAGTGAGTTTCCTGGAGTGAGAGCCCGATTATTTTATGAAGCTCATCCTCGTGCCCTTTCCACTTTTTCCCAGTGACGCAAATTTCTCCGCGGTCCGGCTTCTGTATCCCTTCAATCATTTCTACAAGGGTAGTTTTGCCTGCGCCGTTCGGCCCAAGCAATGCCGCAAATTGTCCCTCCATTATCTGAAGATTCACGCCTTTCACCGCTTCAACAGTTTTCCCCGGATCTTTTCCCTTGCGGAAACTCTTATAAACTTCCTTTACTTCTATGACGGAATTTAATCTGCCGCTGGAATTATTCATTGGATAAATTTAAAAATGATCTTAAAAAGCTAATATATTTATTTTTGATTCAACTGATAATGATTGGGAAGCCGATAGGAGGGAATTTAAAGGGTGCGGTATTCATAAATTAATTTAAGGATTTGTAAACAAAAAATCTTTTCTAAAAAACATTTTCCATTTACCATTTTCCGTTTACCATTTCCCATTTACCATTTACCGTCATGTTTATTCTTTAACGGCGCTTAAAAGCTCCTCCCTTTTCTCATTGCTAAGTTCATCGGACGTCATAAAAGACTGCAGCAGCACATCGACCTGCTGTATTAAATTCCGTTTGTAATATTTCGGTGCATATATACAGCCGTCAAGCATATAAACACGAGCGCTTTTTTCATCGTAAAAAGTATAATTAATAAAAGGCCCCTGCATACCTTTAGGTTTTTCTTCCCAAAGGCCTTGCGTTAAGATGGCATATTTCCCGTTAAAATTAACTTCGCTGGTCATGTAATAATCTTTAGCAATGGCAACATAAGAGCTGTCATTGTTGTTAAAAAATTTCCTTGTAAGCTTGTTTCTAATTGATCGAACCGAATCTCCGTTTAAATACTCCGGGGAAACATTATCAATCCAGTGAACAAAAATCCATCTTTCCACATCTCCATCGGGAACGTGTTCTAAACAGACAAATTTAGATTCCGGGTTATTAATTGCTAATTTAAAATCAGATTGCACATAAATAACCCAGCCGTATTCTTTAAGGAGTTTCCCCTCGGCTTCTTTCTGTTCATACCTGCTGTTGTAGAGGTTTTGAGTTAATCTTCTATCCGAAATTTTTTGAAAACAATAAAGCAGATCATTTTTGTTGTTAAGAATCTTAGTCTGCAGCAATTCAATTGAAGGTGCAGTTAGAATAAGCACCAGCTGATCTTTTGCCCACAAATCATGTTTTTTAACTAAAAACTCGTTTCCTTTGACTATTTTCGCTTCAGACGAGGAATCTATAACCGCTTTCAAAAAACTGGAGGCAGATGATTTTGAATTGAGCGGTGCAATAATGATTATATTTTTTTTTGTCCTGTATTTTTCAAGCTCATTGACCGGAATTCTTTTAAGAATAAATAATTTTTCGGGCTGTGGAGTATAAATCAATTTTTCAAAGGCTCCGGCGAGAGCCCCTTTTAAATTTTCAAATTCCAGGGAATCTGCTACAACATAGATTTCATCTTCCGAACCTATTGCGGGTTTTTCCGACTGATCGCAGGAAATGAAAATAAAGGAAAATAGTATTGATAAAGATAAGAAATGAAGGTACTTAATGATATTATTTGCAGGATACGGTTTTATGATCGATAAAATACGCTCAATCATTTTTACCTCGGTACATTAGGAATTATCAGCTGGACATCCGGCAGCAGCAGAATATATAAAATCCACATAGTTAAACTTATTGAAATTGGAATTGAAAGATTGTCATCTGCAAACCCGAAAGATATATTTTCAACAATTGCTCCAATCATACTGGCAATTATCCCAATTAAATATTCGGTAAAACTTCCCTGAAGTTTAGGCGTAAAAAAAATTACTATGCTTGCACTAAAGAAAAATGCCAAAGTTCCTTCCCAGCTTTTATAAAACAGCTTATGCTTTCCGAATTTTCTTCCGATCAGAGCAGCCATCGAATCACTGATAATTAAGATGCTGAAGCTGGTTATAAAAAAAATTTTAGGAAAAATGATTACGCAGATTAAGGCCGAAAGCAGGACATAAGTTGCACCGTTCAGATTTTTTTTCCTATGATCAATTTCATGCTCCCTAAGCATAAAGCCGAAGATATTATAAAAAATCTTCCCTACATCCTTAAAATAGTAACGCCCCAAATCAATTAAGAGCGCCGCGGCAGTCAAACAGGTAAGAATGACTATAGCCGTGCTTCTGGGGGTAAAATAATAAACAGCAGGTATTGAAAGTGAAAAAAGATGAATTAGTTTCCTGATTAATTCATCTTTGTAGTTTATGGTTCCGTTATCAATTGGAGTCATCTTTGGGAGAAGGTTCCTCTTTCAATTTTCTCTGTTCAAGCAGCTTCTTCACATGATCCGGAACTTCTTTGGTTTCTTCGCTTCCGTCTTTCTTGATCGGCTGCAGCTCTTCTCCGCGTATTATCTTATCGATTTCATCCGCATCCAGTATTTCCCTCTCCAGAAGCTCTTCAGCCAGCTTGTGCAGCAAATTGATATGATCATTTAAAATCTTTTCCGCCCGCTCCATCGCGACACTTATTATTCCCCTGATTTCTTCATCGATTTCGACGGCAGTTTTTTCACTGTAGTCTCTGTGCTTTTGAATTTCCCTGCCGAGAAATATTTCTTCTTCTTTGGCTCCGTAGCTGAGCGGTCCGAGCTTTTCGCTCATGCCCCATTCGCAGACCATTTTGCGTGCAATGTTTGTGGCTTTTTCTATATCGTTTCCTGCGCCGGTCGTAAAATGGTTAAATACAATCTTTTCAGCGGCACGCCCCCCGAGCGCATAAGTTATAATTGATTCCAGATATTCTTTAGAATAGGTATGCTTTTCATCTATAGGCAGATAGCTTGTAACTCCAAGTGCACGTCCTCTGGGTATAATAGTCACCTTATGGACAGGATCTGCTTCCGGAAGCATCCTTGCTACAAGCACATGTCCAATTTCATGATATGCAGTTGTCCGTTTTTCTTTTTCTGAAATGATTAAACTCTTTCTCTCCATTCCCATCATCACTTTATCTTTTGCTTCTTCGAAATCTATCATTTCAACTTTTTTCTTGTTCTTCCTTGCAGCCAATAGTGCTGCTTCATTTACAAGGTTAGCTAATTCAGCACCGGCTAATCCGGGTGTTCCTTTTGCAAGGACTTCCAGGTCAACTTTTGTATCAAGAGGGATGTTCCTTGTATGAACTTTTAAAATTCCCTCACGTCCTTTAACATCCGGACGATCAACAACAACCTGGCGGTCGAATCTTCCGGGTCTTAATAATGCAGGATCGAGGACATCCGGGCGTTTTGTTGCAGCAATAATTATTACACCGCTGTTCTGTTCAAATCCGTCCATTTCAACGAGCAGCTGGTTAAGAGTCTGCTCCCTTTCATCATGACCGCCGCCTAGACCGGCTCCGCGGTGGCG
>CAYSGP010000369.1:0-2957 GCA_964430095.1 uncultured Ignavibacteriaceae bacterium | reverse complement strand
CCAATAATAATAAATTTTATTTCAATATTTTTAAGAATTATACAGTTTCTGAGAGTGAGCATTTTACCGCAGGTAATTCCGGCTTCGGGTTTGATATTATCAGTAATTCCGACAGTAATTATATTTCTAATAATACATTCTATTCTTTAAGCAGCGATGCTATAAGAGATTGGTCATATAATACAACATTTGCTTACAATAACCTAGTTATTAATTGCGGTTCATCAAGATCACTTCAGATAAGCGGAAGCAATAAGTTACGTTATAAGAACAATCATTTTTCACATAGTTCACTTAACTCCTCAAGTAAAATTATTTATCTAACTAGCGGCGGTTCTTATGATGTTGCGGGATTTAACAAATTAAATGGAACAAGTAACAGAATATCAACCGGGAACGAATGGTGTGGCAGTTACACAATTAAAACAATTAATAATATTACCGTACCGGTTATCAATGCGACTGCTCATAAAGGTATCGATATTTCTTCACTTATTCCTTCCGGATTTAAAGACAGAAACGGAATTACAGTAAACCGTACAACTCCTTTAGTAGGTGCATTTCAAAGTTCATCAGGCGTAGCACAATTGCAGCTGAATGCAAAAGTATTTCTCCAGGCACCTTATAGTCCAAATGGAATGCATACTTCTCTTAATGCATCGGAAAAAATCTCTTTATCACAGCCGTATAATACGGAACCTTGGAACTATAACGGTACCGAATCAGTTGCCAAAATTCCTGCTAGTGTTGTGGATTGGATTTTGGTTGAATTAAGGAGCGATGTTTCCAGTTCCGATGTTGTATCGCGACGTGCTGCTTTTCTGAAAAATGACGGTACTATAACTGATCTTGACGGTATTAGTGAGGTTAATTTTAAAGGATTGGATGATGAACCCTATTATATAGTTGTAAAACATAGAAACCACCTTGGTATAATGAGTTCGGGGAAAGTGGATTTGTCAAACACACTTTGTTATGATTTTACAATTTCTCCCTCTGCAGCATACGGAAACGATCAGGTTTCACTTGGCAACGGCAAATACGGAATGTACTGCGGAGACAATGACGGAAACGGAACAATTAACGTTCTCGATTACGGTGAAGTCCATAAGGATCACTCCAAGAATGGATACAAAGCAGGAGACGTAGACCTTAATGGTTTAGTAAATGATAAAGATTTCGAAAAAACAAACCTTAATCTGCTTAAAGCCTCGGGGATTCCGCAATAACTATTTTTAAATTCTTTTCAGATAAAGGTGCTCGGGGGAGCACCTTTCTTTAAAGCTTCATGTTTAATTCGTAAAAGGATTGATTCCAATTCAGCGTTGCAGTTTTTCAATTATTTAAAATAAAAAAAGCCGTGCCTGCTGCACGGCTTATTTCGTAAAATAAAATTACTAAAAGTTTGGGGTATCTGAAGTCCGGTTGTAGTACCAGGTAATTTCCACCCAAGCAGGAGCTACGCCTCCCCAATTAGTAATTTTTGCTTTGGAATAATTACCGTCATTATCATATAGAAAGACATAATTAGTTTCTCTATCATTCATGAAGTTCGCCCATGTACCTGAATTCTGAAATGGAGAATTTACACCGTCATCCAAATCTGCACCTGAACCAACTCTGAATTTAGTAACTCTTGACATCGAGGGGCTTAGATTAGCGCTTTGCACTAAAAATCCAACTCCTCCGGTTCCATCCGTAGAATAATAAATATCAACTTTATCATTATTTGAACTTGAGATACCGTATGCGTTGCCAGTTGACAAATCTAATCCGCTTGGCTGGGTAGTATCTGTACCGGCCGTTTCATAAATTCTTACAGAGCCAAAGCTAACAAGAGTTAAGCTGGATACTAAGGTAACACTTCTTGAAGTTGTCTGGTCGGCAGTAACCTGAACCGAAACTGTAGTATCCCTATACTCACTTAATTTAAGAGTAATATTATGACTTCCTTCATCAAGATTTGTTACAGTATCCGGGGTGAACTTGTTTGTATTAGTTCCCTCGAGCCATATCTGAGCACCCGGGGGAGTTGATTGAACGAAAATACCCCCTGTAGTTCCAACAGGATTCGTAGTAGAATCATCACCGCATGATGCAAACATAAATGCAATTATAATGGCAGGCAGTAAAACTAAGAATTTTCTCATATTAGTATTTCCTTATTAAATTTATTTTTTCTTATAATTAAAAATCCACTTTGTTTTATCAACATTTACTGTAAATGTACCTTCCAAAGACTTTAGGTCATCAGATAATTTGGCAGAATAATTTCCCTGGTACCTGTTGCGGATCAAATCCTTCATTGTTAATGTTTTATTCGCAGGATCAAATTTACCGGAAACCTGCTGATTGATCACTTCCCTGAAATTAGTAGTAATGTTCCCTTTAAAGTTAAGACTATCCTGTTCTGTAATTTTTAAAACCGAAGAATGATATTCTAATTTTCCCGTCCATCTTCCGGTAATATCAGGTAAAGGTTCAGCCTGCTTTTGTAAAGTATCTGTTTTAGCTTCATTTTGCTGCATTGCGGCAGTGTCCTTTTTTTCTTCTATTCCGGTTTGGGGAGATTCTTTCTTTTCCTGCTGGCAGCCTGCAAAAAGGAGGATAAGTAAACATACTGTTGAGCTAAAAACTCGGTTAGCAGATTTTTTTAGCATTATTTTTCTCTCTATATTATTTCAAAAATTTTATTAAAAAAAACGGTTGAGTCACTTCAAATAATTAATCAAGATAACTAATTTAAATTTGATTCTATCATTTACCGGCTCATTTCCATAATAAAAATAAAAAACCTGCAATCGATTAATTACAGGTTTCTAAGCGGGGCCGACGAGACTCGAACTCGCGACCTCCTGCGTGACAGACACTCGCATTCTGCATTTACGCTGTCTTTTCGCCGCTTTTTCCCAGTGGGTACACAAAGTAGGTACATCCCTGTCCCGCCTATTAAGGCG
>CAYSGP010000368.1:0-5129 GCA_964430095.1 uncultured Ignavibacteriaceae bacterium | reverse complement strand
AACCTGAATTCCGCTTCAAGCAAATTCCTCAAGGAAAAGCTTAATCTGCTTGGTTTAATACAGTACAACAGGGAAATTACTCAGACTATAATCGACCAGACTCCCTTCATGAAAAAATATTCCCTAACTGATGAAAACGATAATTTTTCAAAAAGCATTTCTCAAATCAGCAAGCTTGCAGCCGGATTAGTCGAAATCCAACAGATGGCTAATATTCACCAGCGTTAAAAAACATCTTTCGATTCTTTCTTAATAAAGAGATAAAAAATAAACCGCATAGGTGGTATGCAATTTGAATTTTTCACCCAAATAACTTTTATAAAAAGATGGATAAAATTCCTGTACAAATCGGATTGCTGCTGTTCTTCATTTCAATGATCTTTTTCTCTCAAAATGGGATGGAGATTAAGGATATCCTTATAAGATCATTTGTTATTTCTTTAGCGGCAGTAATTCTTCTTCAGGTTACAATTCTTTTTGCTGCAAAATCATTGGGAAGCTCAAATGAGAAATCAGGAATTACAGAAAATAATAAGAAATCGTCTAAAGAAAATCGGGAAGGCAACTGATAATGGACAACACGCAGCTGTGGACACGATATAAGAAAAACCCGATACCGGATGTAAAAAAACAGCTCGTGCAAAATTATTTAAAGCTTGTTCATTATGTAATCCACAAATCAAATTTTGCCAATCCCGAACTGCTTGATGAAAGAGATTATTTTCAATTTGGAATAGAAGGGTTGAGCGAGGCGATAGACAGATTCGATCCGGCAGTCGGGACTAAGTTTGAAACTTACGCAATCCAAAGAATAAAAGGAAAAATCATTGATGAGTTAAGGAAGTTAAAATTAAATCCGAAAATAATTTCTTCCGACGGGAAGGAGCAAAAATATTATTCCCGGGTTTCTCTGAACTCCGCCATTGATGATGACGAAAGCTGCCTGTTTTATGAAACTATTTCGGATAATTCAGAAAGGCCGGATGAAACCCTCCAAAAGAACGAAGCAAAAGAAATTTTATTCAAAGCCATTAAAGAATTAAGCGAAAGGGACAGGCTGATAATAAGCTTATACTATTATGAAGATTTGAATTATAAAGAAATCGCCGAAGTATTGAATATCACCGTATCCAGAGTTTCGCAGGTCCATACAAAAATTATGAAAGAGCTAAAAACAAGGATAGCATTTATTGATGCATAACATAGAAAATCATACTAAGAATAGATTAAGCCGCATAAATAATCTGCCGGCTTTCCCCAGTATAATGATGGAGGTTTCCAACCTTCTTGAAAATAAATCCGTCACCAATTTTGATCTCGTGAAAATAATTAATAGGGATCAGGGCTTGACGGCAAAAATCTTAAGCATTGCAAACTCCCCTTTTTACGGTTTATCGAGAAAAGTATCAACTGTGGATTTCGCAATTACAATAGTGGGATTCAAGGAATTAAAAAATGTGCTCCTGACGCTTACGATTCTTGAAGTCGTCAAGGGAAACGATTCCCCGCACTGGAACAGAAAATCATTCTGGCTTCATTCACTGCTTACCGCCGGAATGTGCAAGAGGATATCGGAAAATACCGGTTATCCGAAGATCGGGGAATCATTTACCGCAGGGCTTCTGCATGATCTCGGAATATCCGCAATACAAAAATATTTCGAGAAAGAATTCAATGATATTTATGAACTGTACAAAACAAAACACAGCAATCATCTGTCTGTTGAGAAGGAAATTCTCGGATTAACTCATGAAGAAATGGGATTTCATCTTGTCTCCAAATGGAATTTTCCGGAACCGATCATAAATGCAATTCGGCACCATCATTCCCCAAGCGAATCTGAAAATAAAACCTTATCGTCCATCTTGAATTTGGCGGATTATGTGGCTTCATCTATAAATATGGAAGGATATGAGTGGGATGACGAGCTGAATCTTGATTTGAATATAATCGAATACCTGAAATTCGGCACTGAAGAGAGACTGCGCGAATATATAAAGGACCTGAACAGCATTTTATTAATTAATTTGGAAGATCTGAAAGATGAGATTGATTAAAGAAAATACGATGCAATTTGAATCTTTTCTTTCAAAGCTTGAAACCGAGGCAATATTCAATGCCGATAAAAGACTCGCGTCTGTAAATTATGTTCCGAAAAGCCTGATCAGATCCCCTCAAAGATCGGAAGATCGTTCTGCAGGCGATGACGGATTTCCAAATTACCTGACTAAACTATCACAATTCGAGAATGAGCTTATAAATATTCCTGATCTGCAGGCATTAATTTCGGCTTACATGAATAAACTATCCGAGATTCGTTACTATAAAGAATTATCTCTATTCCTTTTTGATAAAGGACAAAATCTGAAATTGGAGTTCACAAGCAGAAAAGAAAAGGATAATAAATTCTCATCAGAGCTTAATAAAAATACTGAACACATTTTCAGCGATGGAAAAATTAAGTTTATTAATTCGGGAAATAATTTGAGCATAATTGCAATCCCGGTATTTGAAGGAACCGGTAAAAAGGGATTAATCTTTATTGAAACTCCGCAAAAGGAAATAAATATTTTCGCTGCGGATTTTAAATACCTGGCAATTCTTTCCGGTCTTTTCGCTGCGCATTTAAATCTAATCTTGAAGAAAAAAGAATTATCAAATGCTCATAAGGAAACGCAGCATTATCAATCGAAGCTTCTTAAAGACTGCAGACTTTCGGCGGTAGGCGAATTTACAATCGGAATAAGCCAGGAAATTCTTTCATCTCTGCAGATAATACTCAGCAGTATTGACCTTCTTGAAACCGTCAGTCTGCAAAAAACATTATTGAGGCCGGGATTAAACCCTGATAAAAAAAATGCAGCTGAAATTAACAGCATAAAAAAGAATGTTGCTAAGGTAGATAAGCTGGTAAAAAGTGTTTTAAAATTTTCAGACCTCAATAAAGATCATAAATTTCCTTTCCAGCCTTGCTGCTTAAATGAGGCTTTAGAAGAATTCCTGGAATTATTCAATTCTTTGTCCACAAGCAATAATTATGAAATCGTATCTGATGTGGAGAACGATCTCCCGCCGATTTTAAGCTCTCCCATATACTTGAAACAGATGTTAATTTCAACTTTCGGCCTGCTGAGAACGGCGGGTTCAAGCGGCGGCGGCTATCTAATCCGTACAAAACATCAGGGAGACTATGTCCAGCTTATAATTTTATCAACAGATCCTGTAGAAATCGATAATGATCAGGAAGATATAAATCTTAAAGTTCTGAAGAACTTAATAACCATGCATGAAGGGCAAATCGAGTTAAGCTCCCAAATAAATAAAGGAACTGAAATTATTCTGAACTTTCCATTAAAGAGGAGCATATGCTGATGAAAACTTCCGCATTAATTTTATTATTAAGCATTTCTGCATTGGCATTCCAAACTCATAGTAATTTCACAAATATTAATTCGGAACCGGCGAAGAATTATTCAAGTGACAGCGTCAATCTTGCAAGGGTTGTAGAAGATCAAATAAATTTTGCGAGGAAAAATCCGGGACGGACCAGCTTCGTACCTGAACTTTTAAAAGAAACCAAAAGAGCTGAATTCTCTGATGATATTTTTTCTTTTATCTACAGGCAATACATCTCATTAAACTCAGCTTCAGTCGATTTAAAAATCAAGATACTTTCTGTAATAATGTTTTTCTTAGGAATCATATTAATAGTCCTGATCCTTAAGATTCTTAAAATGAAAAGGGAAAGCGGATTTATCCATGACATCAAAGCAATTAAAGAAGGAATAGCAGCAGCGGAATCCGGGTTAATTTCCTCAAACTTAAACAGCATTAGGAAATTATTATGTGCAAATCCGGTCTGTTTATATGATAAAATTGCAAAAGAACCGGATAGGGATTATTCGAAGGCAGCTAAAGAATTGAATATTGCCAAAGGTGAGTTCCACCTCGCTGCAAAAATAAGATCATATCAAATGTCCACGGTAATTTCCAGAGAAAATAATTTATTGGGATTCAAATAAACAGAGGAGTTTAAGATGATAAAAGGGATTTACCTGACCGGCAGAAGTCTTGACGGTAAAATGAAATGCATGGAAGTAATTGCGAACAATCTTGCAAATATTAATACTACAGGGTTTAAAAGAGAAGTTCCATTTTCAGAAATTATTTCAAAGGCAGGCGATATAGAAATCCGCCAGGTAACCGATTTCCAGGAAGGCACCCCCTCAGCTACTGCAAACAGTTTTGACTTTTATCTCTCAGGCAGAGCTTTTTTTACCGTAAAAACGGATAAAGGAATTCAATTAACCCGCAACGGGCGTTTTGCATTATCTGACGAAGGATTCCTTGTTACCGAAGAAGGGAATAAAGTAATCGGCAAAAACGGAGAAATTAACCTTTCAAAATTAATGCTTAATAAAGAAACGGAAATTACAGTTACCAAAGAAGGCGAAATCAGAGCCGGGGATGAAATTCTTGATCAGCTTTTGATTGTTCAGCTGGATAATCATTCTCACTTAAAAA
The DNA here is from genome assembly GCA_964430095.1 of uncultured Ignavibacteriaceae bacterium. Taxonomy (GTDB): domain Bacteria; phylum Bacteroidota; class Ignavibacteria; order Ignavibacteriales; family Ignavibacteriaceae; genus DATKLQ01. The sequence continues at coordinate 605 of CAYSGP010000368.1, read as the reverse complement.
AAGTTAATGCAACAAATTTTGTTTATGAAGACGGAAATTTCCAGGAAGCTGCTTCCTCCGATTACCAGGTATTGCAAGGATATATCGAAGAATCCAATATTAATCCGGTGATTGAATTGGAAAATATGATTCAAACCAATGCAGATTACGAAGCAGGCTATAAAATGATGCAGTCGCTTGACGATTCACTCGGCAAGGCAAATGAAATCGGGAAAATTTAAATAATAGGAGTATAAAAATGTCAACTAGAGCTTTAAGAACTGCGGCTTCCGGTATGTATGCCCAGCAGATTAATGTTGAAGTAATCTCGAATAATATTGCTAATATAAATACAACCGGGTTCAAAAAAAATAAAGCTGAATTTAAAGATTTAATGTACCAGGATGTTCAGATAAATCCGCTCTCCTCCTCTACTCCCGGAATATACGAGCCGAGCACGGATAAAATACAAATCGGAAACGGTGTCCAGCCGGCATCAACACAGAAAATTTTTCTGCAGGGTGATCTTACTCCGACAAATAACCAGCTTGACGCCGCAATTCAAGGCGATGGTTTTTTTCAGCTTAGAAAAGCTGATGGGACTTTCGCATATAGCAGAGACGGTT
>CAYSGP010000367.1:0-4326 GCA_964430095.1 uncultured Ignavibacteriaceae bacterium | reverse complement strand
TTTCAATATCAGTTATCAAATATTCTTGAAAATTTTGAGGTCTTAAATCAGATTGATACTAAAGATTTGCCACCGACTACACAAACCGTTAACTTGGAGAACGTGTTAAGAGAAGATGTACCTCAACCATCCTATTCGTCTCATGATATAATGCTCAATGCACCACAAAAAGAAGACGGATTTATCAAGATTCAAGCAGTTTTTGAATAGCTAAAAATGGATCAACTTTATAAACTTGAAATTGCTTCTGCTCATAATCTACTGAGGAAAAAAGAGATTTCCTCTGTAGAATTGACCGAAGCGTGTTTAAATCGTTTATCAATAATCGAAAGCAAAGTGAATTCTTGCATTACAATCTGCAGCGAATTTGCTTTAGCTCAGGCAAAACATGCCGATGAAAATGTTGTGGCAAAATAAGATTATAAAAATGAAGTACCCAGCTTTGCTCCTGTTTTTCTTTGTATTGTTGTTCAGTTCTTGTTCCAAAGATGAAGAATCAAAGATGGATGCATTCAGTCCGGAGGCATTTGCTTATGATTTGGGGAACGGCTGGGATGTAAATGCATCAACATTTGTGAAAGGTTTCAAGCAGGAAAAAGAAGGTGAAATCTATACGGCACTGCTTTCCTATGATCTAGATCTGGTTACACCTAAAGGTGATACAATAAAATCTTTAATCAGCCGGATAGAAGACAAAAAAAACAATGAAGAGATGATCGATACCCAGCTGGAAGCGCAGTTTGAACTTGATTCAACTTATGCACCGGGAAAATATTCCGTGGTTTTCAGGATTAAAGACGGGCTTACTAACCGTATTGCCAGATCATCCGCAGGTTTTGAGCTTAATGAAGAATAATTTTTTCTTAATGGCATTTGTAAATGCTTCCCTCTCCCGATAGGAGAGGGTTTTTTTTGTTTCCACAAAGATTTAGATTTTATCAGGCTACAGTTGAAAAGATTTATTAAGAATACTCAATTATCAATATTCAATTAAGTGTTTTCAAAATTGTAAGTTGAATATTGAACATTGAATATTTTAAAGAGAAGTTCTGCAAGATTTAGGGTAAGCGTAAGGAAGCTTTTGATCTGATCAAAATATTTTTATTCCAGGAATTCTTTCGGAATCAGCTTTCTTCCAGAATATCCTGCATCAATTCCGTGGTAGTATCTGATTTCGTCTTCATCGCTGCGCCAGCATAAAAATACTTCCTGACCGTCTATTATTGCAGGGAAATCCACCAGACCGATTGTGAAATTCCAGTCTTTGTAGTGGCATCCAATCTCTTCAATTTCCTCAATAAAGTTGTGTACATCATCCGCCATTTTCCCGATTACCGGATTATCCTTTATTTCTCCACCGAGATCATCTGCAAGCAGGCGCATTTCTTTTGATGTGTCAAGAATATCCTTTACTATTCTTTTCACAAGCGGTAATGTTCTTTTGGCCTCAGATGGGGTGAAATGCTTAATTTCTGTAGTCATAATTTTTCAATTCAAAATGATATTCAGCCGGTAATTTTTATAAGGCAAACATAATAAAATTACTGAAAGTTTATATACTGTTTTGATCATAAAATGTTTCTGCATGACAATATGCAAACATTTTCTTTTTTTGCTGTGAAAATATTGAAAATCTTTAAAAATTAGGGAACGAAAACTATCTATTTCTTGTAGAACTTCTAAACTATTTTAATTATAGAATTAAATTTATTTGAGGCTTAATGCTAAGAAAATTCATTTGGATCCTTCTATTTTTTCCATTTATTCAATTTTCAACCGGTACAGCGGGTGAATCCGATAAAATCCGGCCTTTTAATCATAATACCCTCGGGAAATCCGGAAATCATCCCCTGGAACTAGCAGTAATTGGAGATCTTCAAAGAACTTCTCTGCCGGAAATTTTAATAAATCGTGAGCAGAATGATTTGGAAAGAGAAGGAATAGTTGAATCGGTTTCAAAGGAGGACATAAACAGTGTAATTCTCCTTGGGGACCTCATTTTCGAGGGATCAAATGAAAATGAATGGAGCCGGTTCGATCATCTTATCAGCCCGATTTCGGGGAAGGGAATTCCTTTATTCAGCATTATGGGAAATCATGAATACTGGGGAAGAAACCGTTCCGCACTGGTATATGTTGCTTCGAGATTTCCACAGATTACCGGAAGGCAAAGCTGGTACTGCATTGAATCCGACAGCATCTGCCTAGTTTTTCTCGATTCAAATTACGGGTCGCTGGGGGATAAAAAATGGAATAAAGAGCTTAAATGGCTGAAAAATAAACTATCTGAAAGCGATAAGAATAATTCAGTAAAAGGAGTAATCGTTTTTCTTCATCATCCGCCCTATTCAAACGGCTTAATCATCGGAGATGATGAAAAGCTGAAAGAGGACCTGGTTCCGATATTTTATTCGTCAAGAAAAACAGTAGCAATGATCAGCGGACATGCGCATACATATGAAAGATTTATAAACAACGGAAAGACATTCATAATTTCAGGCGGCGGCGGAGGACCCAGAATTAATTTAAGCACCGATGAAAAGAAGCATGTGGACCTCTGCATTCTTCCCTCTCCAAGACCATTCAATTATCTTCTTTTGAAAAGAAACGGGGAAAAAATTGAAGTTACCGTGAAAGGATTAAATAAAGGGGAAAAGAAATTTTTTTTAATAGAATCATTTAATCTGAATTTACCTCAATCAGCATATTTAGCTTCGAAACCTCAACCCCGGTAAAAAAATTCCGGCTTTGAAATTAGGGTATCTATTTTAATATTTGATGCCTGATTTATTGCCGGTTATTAATTTTATTACATTTAAGGTATAATATGGAGCAGACAGAAGCAATCCCCGCCGTTGAAGAAAAATCAAAATCATTAGGCAAAGTCATTAAAAATGCATTTAAAGAGCTGAAGGATACGTCTATTGCTTTTGTCAAAGCACCCCAGGCGTTATGGGGAATTAATGTGCCTTATGTCCTTGAAGGATTAGTATATTTCGGAATTTTAACCGAGCTGGGGATATTTTCATCTGAGAACGTAGGGTTGATAGATTCGCAGGCAAGCCTGGTTTACAGCTTTGTAACCGGCGGGATTACATTCGCCATGCTTCTGCTGGGAGGCTACTCGGATAAAATCGGGGTCCGCAGGTCATTATTAATTTCGTTTTTTGTTTTCTTAGCAGGCAGAATTTTAGTTTCACTTTCCGGCACACTCGGGTTATCGAATGGTCTCTGGTCCCCAATGTTTTTTACCATGATCTCCGGCTTGTTTATAATGGTAACTGCATACGGCTTGTACCAGCCTGCTGCTTATGCCGGAGTAAAAAGCTATACCACTCCCAAAACCGCTGCAATTGCATACGGGGCAATTTACGGCTTCATGAATTTAGGCGCTTTTTTATCCGGATTCATTGCATCTTTAACCAGGCAGAATTTTGAAACAACTTTTCCACCGAACGGATTGACTGCAGTTTTCTGGGCTTTTGCATTAATTACATTCGTTGCATTAGTGCTGTCTTTCGCTCTGCTGACTAAAAAGGCAGATGCAGATGCCGTAACCAAAGCAAATGCTGAGAAGAAAAGCGGTTCGGATGAAAAAGAAGACAATGCTGTAAAAGAAAAAATTAATAACATTCCATTAATTGTTTATGGTCTGTCAGCTGTTTTATTCTTCCTATTATCGGGTTTTCTTTTAAACGTTCCGGTAAATTTTGTTGCCGGCTTAAATCTATTCGGAGCTCATATTACTCTTGATCTGTTCTTTATTCTATCAATAATCTTTCTTGGTATTTCTGTTTATGAATTTTTGCGGAAAAGGCCATTCCATCCTTTTAGAGATAAGAGATTTTCCTTTTTCATTTTCATTTTAATCCCCGTCCAAACCTTGTTTGCGCATAACTGGCTTACTATCCCTTACTACACAAAAAGGGCATTTCCAACCGGATCCGTTGTTAAAGAATATTATGAAGTCTTTTCAAACATTAATCCCATACTTATATTCATACTTGCACCTGTTATTGCGGGATTAACATCCAGGGCTAACGTATACCGGATGATGATCATGGGAACAATTGTAATGGCAATACCTACTTTTTTATTAACATCCGGACCTAATATGTACCTTTTCCTTCTTTATGTTTTTATCAGCACAGTAGGTGAAGCCATGTGGCAGCCTAGATTCCTGCAGTGGATTGCGGAAGTCGCTCCGAAAGGAATGACCGGCCTGTACATGGGTGTCGGGCAATTTCCGTGGTTCCTTACAAAAGTAATTACAGGCTTTTATTCAGGCTGGTTCCTAATGCAGTACTGCCCGGACGGCGTTATGCC
>CAYSGP010000366.1:0-3262 GCA_964430095.1 uncultured Ignavibacteriaceae bacterium | reverse complement strand
TTTTTCCAGTTTTTCTTTTCTTAATTGATTTTTTCATATGTCCTCCATCGAATATAAAAAACTTCAAATGGTAACAAATACTAGTATTTGACAACTATTTTCTGCTTAAAGTTTAATCCTGGTTTATTGATTAATTATGGAGGAATTCGGATTCGAACCAGCCTTGCCGGTAGGAAGTTTCGGATTTGGAATTTTTATTCTGAAGCTTATTTGTTCTTTGGAATTTCTTGGAAAATATTCACCGCGGATACACCGAGAACATGGAATTTCACGGAAATAATCTCTGATTTTTGACTTTTGACTTTTTACTTTTGAATTTTGACTTTTGTCTTCACGGAATTTGCAATGAAACATTTTTCATGCGCCAGATGATGTAACTCATTTATCTCATCTTGTGAGGGAATTTTTTCTCCGCTGAAAATTATTTTCGGGTTTAAATTAATTTCAGTCATGGCTAATTTCTCTTTCTCATCTTTCGCTAAGATTCCCTCACTTTCATCCTCATAACTTTCTATTGTAAATTTTTTACCTGCTGCAATCGATAAAAACCACAGCATATGACAGCTTGAAATGGATGCAATGTATGCTTCTTCAGGATCAACTGCTGATTCGTCGGACATCGGGACAGGAACCACATGCGGCGATGAGGATGCCTTTAATTCAATTCCGCCGTCGAAAAACCATTTATGCGCCCTGCTGTATTTTATATCCGTAAAAATTTCTGCGGGCTTTTTATTCCAAAGAATCTTAACCTTGTACAACATTTAACCTCCAATTGGATACGCAAAATAAATTGAGATTATATAAAAGAATTTTACTTAAATAATTTTCAACAATCTCAGCCGGAGGCTGATGAGCAAAGAAAATTACAAACAGCTGGTTTAATTTAAGGGAAGTGCTTCTTTTTAATTTCATTTGCTCCGCTCCTTATAAATTTTTTTTCATAGTCAAGTGAGATTCCGAAAAGATAAGCAGATCATTATACAAAAAGATAACCTTGCAGGGAGTTAGGTGTGATGACGAATAAAATCATTCAAAACTGCTTCCAGCTTTTTTTATATTCTTTTTATTAATTTTTGAATTTATAGACAGAACAATTAAACGGTTTGAGATTTTGGAAAACATTAAAAAATTTTTTATAGAGATTAGACAGTCTCTTGATTTCCCGATTATAAAAATCGGCGAGACGGAATTAACACTCTGGACTCTCATATATCTCCTCTTTCTTCTTTTCCTATTAATCTATATTACAGGGAAGATCCGCCGCTGGGTGATTTACAAGGTCCTTTCAAAAAGCAAAACTGATCTCGGTGTAAGGATAGCTGTTGGAACAATTGTCCGCTATATAATACTAGTTATAGGATTTGTAATAGTCCTTCAGACTGTCGGAATTGATCTGAGTACGCTTACAATTTTAGCAGGTGCTTTAGGTATAGGTATCGGGTTCGGGCTGCAGAATATTACAAATAATTTTGTCAGCGGAATTATAATTCTCTTTGAAAGACCTATAAAAGTAGGGGACAGAATAGAAGTGGGAGCAATCCGGGGCGATGTTGTTAGAATTTCGATGAGATCAACTGAAGTTGTAACAAATGATAATATTTCAATAATAGTCCCGAATTCGGAATTCATTTCATCTACTGTGACCAACTGGAGTCACATTGACCGCAATGTCCGTTTAAATTTTCCGATAGGTGTATCTTATAAATCCGATCCCGAGCAAGTAAGAAAAACATTGCTTCAAGTAGCAGATGAAAATCCCGGAGTGCTGAAAGAACCCAAATCTGACGTATTGATTGAAAAGTTCGGCGAAAATTCAATTTCTTTTAACCTGAGAGTTTGGACCAGAGAATATATAAACAGGCCGGGAGTTTTAAAGAGCCAGGTTTACTATGAAATCCTAAAAAAGTTTAAGCAGAATAATATTGAAATACCTTTCCCGCAAAGAGATATACATATACGTTCCGATTATACAAAAAAAGATTAACCTTCATAAATATTTCTTATAATGATAAGCATTGAAAGTCTGCTGCTTATTGGATCGGCGCTGATACTGGTATCAATAGGCATAGCAAAATTATTTGATAACCTGGGAGTCCCTACCTTAATTATTTTTATAGGGATAGGAATGCTTGCAGGTTCGGAGGGACCCGGAGGGATTTATTTCGACGATCCCGTCCTTTCTCAAGCAATCGGAATTATCGCATTAATTTTTATACTGTTTTCAGGCGGACTTGAAACCAAATGGTCTTCTGTAAAAAAAATTGTTGCCCCTGCCGCATGGCTTGCTACTGTCGGTGTTTTTCTTACGGCAATTACACTCGGTTTTTATATTTCATATGTTTTTGATCTTTCGCCATTAATAGGACTTTTAATAGCCTCAATTATTTCTTCTACAGATGCTGCTGCAGTTTTTTCAATTTTAAGATCTAAAAACATAAGTCTGAAAGGGGATATTCAGCCGCTGCTGGAGCTGGAATCCGGAAGCAACGATCCGATGGCTGTATTTCTTACAATCGGCATGATACAGCTGATTTTAAATCCCGAAAAAAATATTCCCGATATTGTTCTTTTGTTCTTTTTACAAATGGGCATCGGAGCATTAGTAGGCTTTTTTTTGGGAAAATTAATCGTCTATTTTTTAAACAAATTAAAATTTTCCTATGAAGGCATTTATCCGGTATTTATGCTTGCATTTATTGTAATGACATTCAGTATTACTGCTTATTTAAACGGAAGCGGATTTTTAGCCGTTTATATTGTCGGTATAATGACAGGCAACAGCTTGTTCGTTCAGAAAAGAGGGGCAATAAGGTTTTTTGACGGCCTTGCCTGGCTGAGTCAGATCGCTATGTTCGTGGCATTAGGACTTTTGGTTTTTCCTAATGAACTGATGACGGTAATAGGATCAGGCCTGTTGATTGCAGCTTTTTTAATTTTCATTGCCAGACCGTTGAGCGTATTCGGAGTGCTTGCATTTTTTAAATTCAATTGGCGCGAAAAAGTTTTTATTTCATGGGTCGGTTTAAGAGGAGCTGTCCCGATTGTGCTTGCAACTTTTCCGTTAATTGCCGGCATACCTCAGGCAGATATGATTTTTAATATAGTATTCTTTATTGTATTAACATCAGCTGTACTGCAGGGGTGGCTTTTACCTCCGATAGCAAAACTCTTAAAACTCAATGCTCCCATTATAAAAAAAATAAGCTACCCGATTGAATTTAATCCGGTTGATAATACCGATACTGAACTCGTTGATTTC
>CAYSGP010000365.1:0-3450 GCA_964430095.1 uncultured Ignavibacteriaceae bacterium | reverse complement strand
CGCACATATTTAGTTTCGAAGAGTGTCGGAGATAAATTAAAAAAGGGGAAAAGGAATGTTATTTGTCCGCCGTGCGTATGACCAGCAAGAAATAAATTATAACCATGTTTTAATGTTTGATCGACAAGTCTTTGTCTAGGCTGATGCACTAAAAAAATTTTAAGATCATAATCTGCTTTATCATCGGTTAGATTATCCAGCTCACTGTCGTTGATCGTTTCTACATAAGTATTGGTTATAAATGTTATTTCTATTTCAGCATTACCCACTTTAATTACTTTTCTCCTGTTATTTATCATTTCCACATTATATTTATCCAATGCTTCAGTTATTTCCCTGACACTCCTTTTTGTATCTTCTCTGTAAGCCCAATTATCATGATCGCCTATACATGAATAAATTCCATAAACCGACTTTATTTTTCCGATGTATTCTGCTGCAGTCTTGATATAATCAGGAGTTGAAGTAATGACATCTCCTGCAATTAGGACAAGATCCGGGTGTGTAGCATTTACTTTTGATATAAATCTAAAAAGTCTTTTGGGATCAGTGTAACGGTCTGCCTGAACATCGGCAATAAAAGCGATCTTGAAATTCTCGAGATCCTTTGGGAGACTCTTCACCTTATATTCTTTTATCCTTATTGAAACCGAATTATAATCGTAAATAATTCTCAGGGGAACATAAAAAATAAAAAAGACCGATATGCCCAAAACAAGTTTTGCAGCAAACGATTTAATTTTTTCCCGATTGTGTTTAAAAACCGGAAGGAGTAAAAGCTTAAAAATATCAATAAGAAAAAAAAACAATATTGATTGAACAATAATCAGAATTGCAGTCCAAAATGGATAAACGACAGCATAATCGAAAAATAAATTTTCCGGAAGGATAACCCTAGATTGATTATTAATAGTCGAATGAAGGTATGACAAAAGCAGAACAAACGGATAGATATGTATAATGATTAGTACAATACACTTTATTATCGATATTCTTTTGGAAGATATACCAGGGAAAACAATTTTGACTGAATTTAATAGTTTTTTAAAGAAGTAGAATTCAATTATAAATATTATGAGGAAGACTATTGTAATTCTCAGGAAAAAGCTCATGATTATTAATTGGCAAGCATAAAATATCAATTAAACTAACTTATATAAAAAATAGAATAGATCAATTGATCTAAATTTCAAAGAGCTTGTTCAAAAGAAATTCTGAAACCAGTTTTCCAATCAATTTAAAAATGATTTCAAATGCTTAATATAAGCTTCGGGGCCGCCGTCGCGGTAACCTGTCCGACCGAGGATTTTGCCTGATTTATTAAGAAGAAAAACTGTGGGGTAGCCGTTAACGTCGAATATTTCTGCTAAATTCCTGTTATAATTTTTTACTTCATCCGATTGATATTTCCTTTTAGGAAAGTCTATTCTAACGAGGACAACATGGTAATCGGCGAATCTGGCAAATTCCTTTTGAAGAAAAACTTCAGAGTTTAATTTTTGGCACCATCCGCACCAATCCGATCCGGTAAAAAACAACAAGATTTTTTTCCCCTCTCCTTTTGCAGCTTCAATACCTCTATCAAGGTTTTCATACCAGCTGGGGTTTTGCGCCGGGATATTATTGAAAAATAAAAAAATGAACAGAATAAAATTTGTTTTCATAAGTAATTTCATTTTCTCTCCATTAAACCCTGTTTGAATAAAAAGGTTAATTAATAATTTTAATGTTATCTACCCATACCAATTCGCAGGCTCCGCCTCCGGTATCATCTCTCGATAAAGAGCTTTTCCAATGCCATCCTTGCTCCCCTTTAATCTCAATTAAATATCCATTTATCTGGATTAAGCTGCCCTTATAAACTTCGTCGAATTCACTTTCGATAAATTCATCTGCCGGAACAATATGCATGTTTGCACTATGACGTGAAATTTCTTTTGAAGCTAAAGGCAGGTATTCTGCTTTCCAACGATACCATCTGTTCCTCTGTGTAATATCCAGCCGGTCGATTACTGCCTGATCCGACATTGGACCCCATCCTAATGCCAGATCAAGCGGGGAAATTTTGCTGCCGCTGTCAAAAGAAAAATAATTTTTACTCAGCACCCTTGCTTTTATTTTAAACTCAGCTAAAGGGATAATAGTAAAACCATTCTTCTGCCATGGAGATTTGTTATAAACCGTTCCTTGTAACGGATTTTCCTTAACCAGAATTCCCGGCGGATAAGTAATTTCCTTTTCAGGCCAGAAGTTATAAACTAATATGCCTGCGGCAGCAGCTAAAATGATGAGACCTAATTTCTTCAAGAAGAAAACTCTTTTTCCTTAAATTTTTACAAAATAAGTGCCATCTTATCAGCTGAAGGATTTTAACTAAATTTAGGGGAAATTCACAAGAATGAAATGGAGTATGCAGTAATTACAAATAATTTTTTTAATGAATATTACTGAAGACCTAAGAAATTAATAACAGGATCGAGATTATTATAAATCTATTATTCGAGCAATAGCTGCACTCATTTTTTCATAATGAGTTCCCTTCCAATAAATCTTGTTGCAGCTTCCGCAGAAAGAGAATTCATTCTGCTGTTCTCTTATTTTAGGTGGTAATTTTTCTTGAATATCTTTTTTATCTACATTTATTAATTCTGTATTGCACTGAAAGCATCTTGTGAATTCTTTTATCTCGTTCCTAAGATCAAATCTTTTAATCAATTCTTTTATTTGCTGATCCGGATTATCATTTCTAATCCAGTATCCATGAGTTATTTCAGTTCTTTTAAGCAGGTCTTTATCTTTGGTTAGGATAACTCTTCTTTCCTTTAAGGATATTTCAATTATTTCATTTTTCCAATAACTATTCCGATAAAAAGTATCTAAGCCGAGCATCCTCATATATTTTGCTAAAGTACCGAGTTGAACATCAGCTATGAATTTCGGATTGCGTAAAGGTTTTGCTCTTAGATGCTGGACATTGGAAATATCAAATGACTCAAACATAGGATAAACGCTGATTTCATCTTTATCCTGAACGATGTAACTAAAATCCACAGAGCTGCCGTTAACCAAAATCATATCGATTTCAATGTGAGGCACCCCTATCGATTCAACCATATCTTTAATGGAATCTCTTCCATGGAAATTATGTTCAAACTGCTTTTTCTTTTTTCCTTCAGGCAGAAAATCGTTTAATTCTTCATAAAATCGAAAATATGCGTTTTTCATATTTTCAAGAAAAGAATAAATAATTGTTGCATATAATATGGCTTATTGTTAACATATTTACGGAAAAATCTTCAATTTTAAAAATTAAGGAAAGGGGCATGTATGAAAACTTTCGTACAAATATTCCTTCTTACAATTTTACTCAACAGTCTTACTTCCGCATACACCTCACTATATGTTCTGGATCCCCGCGGCTGGAGCGGGTGGGCTCCTGGAACAATTGAA
>CAYSGP010000364.1:0-13037 GCA_964430095.1 uncultured Ignavibacteriaceae bacterium | reverse complement strand
GGTAATCCTGGAAATAAATATGCTTCCAAGAACAAGAATTACTACAAGCCTGATAGATATATTATATAGTATATAAATTGCCGAAAGAAAAAATCTGCATCCTTTATTGAACCTTTTTTCAAAGTATTCCGGGAGAGTGTTTATTTTTAATTTTAAATAGATGGGAGTCAGGAAAAAAGATAGAAAAATTAACATTAGAATTGAGACTGCACCATAAATAAGGGCTACACCAGAAATCTTCGAAAACCAGACTAAACCAATAAAATATGGGCTTACAATGGAGCAGGTTAAAAAAGAAATGCCGAGAATGAACCAATTCTTGTTTCTATTGCCGAAGAAGTAGCTTTCGATAGTAATTTCCCTCGGTTTGGAAACATACATCGTAATTGAGATTAACGATAAAAAGAGTAGAAAGTATAAAAAAGCACCAATAGTAGATAAACCAAACAATATTTTGCTCTCTATTTTTTGATTTTAAGCATTATAATGGCGCATTAAACCTTCAATGATTATACCGACAGCTAATTTCTGCTAAAATATGGAGTAATAAAGGTTTATTCGATTGATTCTTACTATTTTTATATCAAAAGAATAAAACTATAAAGAGTAGGTTTATATCAAAATGATATAAATGAGGGGTTGTTTGTGAGATAGGACAATTTACGAATAAAATGACACTAACTAATTATTAAGCTCATGTTTTTGTAAATACTCGATTTTACTAACTGCAAAGTATAGAAATACATTCCTATTGGAAATACTTGATAAATCAAAATTAGTAAAATGAAACCGTTAGAATTTGTTAACCGGCAAAATTTTTTAGATCAATATGGGGCCTACTTAAGTCCAAGTTTGCTGCACATCCGATAAAAATTAGATGGTGCAATACCAAGTTTTCTGGCTGCTTCGGATTCTGAATTGGTTTTATCTTTAACATAATTAAAATAGCGCCAGCGGAAGATATTTTCCATTTCTTTCCATGATAATATTTCATCTCCAAACCAGAATTCAGGCCCCGAAATAGAACCGATTTTTTTTGAACCGATTACATTAAGTACTTCTTCAGATTTAATTTCTCCTTCGCATGATATTAAAATTCTTTGTACTACATTCTGCAGCTGCCTGATATTTCCAGGCCATTCATAAGATTTTAGAGTTTCCATTGCTTCAGCAGTTATTCCAGGTGCCTGGATAGCCATTTGTTCGCTGTATTTTTTTACAAAATAATTTATCAGCAAGGGAATATCTTCAATACGTTCGCGTAATGCAGGGAGGTAAATGTAAATTACATTCAGCCTGTAATAAAGATCCGCACGGAATTTTTTTTCATTAACTGCTTTTTCGAGGTCTATGTTTGTGGCAGCTATTATACGGACATCAACTTTAACCTTATCCTGGCGTCCAATTTTATCAAGCTCTCCTTCCTGCATTACCCGAAGCAGTTTAACCTGCGAAGACATTGAAAGTTCACTAATTTCATCTAAGAAGATTGTCCCTTTATTTGCAACTTCGAATAAGCCCTTCTTTGGATTTACGGCTCCTGTAAATGATCCTTTTTCAAAACCGAACAATTCGCTTTCAACCAATTCCTGGGGAATGCTTCCGGCATTTATAGAGACAAAATTTTCATACTTTCTTTTGCTGGAATAATGTATATGAGTCGCAACCAGCTCCTTTCCTGTCCCCGAAGCACCGGATATAAGTAAAGTTGCATCCTGAAGAGAAGCTTTATTTATTTGCTTTCTCAGCCTTAAAACCGCCGGAGATTCCCCTATAATTTCTTTGTTATTGAGTATATTTTCTATTGATTGATTCAGCCTTAAATTTGATCTTGATTTTTCCTGGTTCAGGCGTTTTTTTTCATAAGCATTTAAAATCGATAAAAGAAGATCTGTGGGCTGATAAATAAATTCCTTTATATCCGAAGGATATTTTGTGCAGAACCACATTGCACCTGCTTCTATCAGTTTATTTGCAAATTCAAGATCTGTAGTATTAATTGTCATTTTTGTTATTACAATTATCTGGATAAAAGGATCTATGGATTTTATCCGCTGAATTAATTTTTCACCCGTAATAGGTCCCACGATCTGGTAATCCATAATTATTACATCAAATTCATCAGGATTATCCGATAAAAGTCTTATAGCGGACTGGCCGTCAGCAACTGCTTCCTTTATTACCAGCCGATCGCAGAAAGGAGCCAATGTTCTTTTAATCCTGTTTACATCGTACGACTCATCTTCAATTAATAAGATATTAATCAGTTTATTAAATTTCATTTTATCCCTTTTTTATTTCTCATAAATTAATCAAGAAATAACATTACGATATTAAAAATAAGATCCGTTTAAGAATGTTTTATGGTTAAAATAAATTTGCATCCGTCTCCCTCTTTATTCACCGCATCAATTTCCCATCCGCATCTTTTTGAAATTTCATATGCAAGGTAGCAGCCGTAGCCGGAATGTTTATCTTCATCTTTTGTTGAAATGTTTTCCAGGAAAATCCTCTTTGTTCCAAATTCGTTCATCTCTAAAAGATCCGGCCTGATTCCTTTCCCGTTATCTTCAATAATCAATGCTGAATACTTACTCTCCGGATAGTAAAGTGTAGAAATTGAAATCAGAATAATATCTTTATCCGAATGCTCGATTGCATTTTGTATTATTGGTTCAATAATTTCCCACACAACAAATTCATTTACGGATATGCACGGCAAATTTTGGTCAAGATTAAAATTAAATTTAATAGTTTTTACCTGATAAGCAATCCTCAGAAAAATATTATTTATGATAAATTTCAATACTTCATTCAGATCGGTTTTAAAAATCTGATTCCTGATTGTCTGGAGGGGAGGATTGTACCACTTCATATCATATATCACACGGGAAATAAAGTTTGCATATTTTGAAACCCTGTACTTTATTTCCTTAATGTTTTTTTCATCCGCGTATTCCAGATCTTCATTGATAAAGCCCATAACTTTTTCAGCTTTATGATGTGTATGGTAGATCCGTTTTGTAAACAGATGCTCCTTCTTCTTTGCAATATGTTCCCGTAAATGCTGCTCTCTCTCTACAAACAACAATTCCCTGGCTTGATCTCTTTCACGAAGTGTGTATGTGGAGATGTAAAGCATTGCCAGGAGCCCGAGAAGAATAAGGGAAGAAAAAAATATTGTTGTTTTATTAAAACTGGAGAGAATCTGCTGGCTGATAAAAGAAAAATCGGGATGAATTTTTAAATACACTGCCCCCCCGTATTCCCCGTGCGGAACCAACGGAATATAAACATGAAATATATTCTGAGCTTCCTCAAAGCTTGTAATTAATTCGGAATTAATCATCGAATTATGAATACCGGAATATCTTACAACCGCATCATTATAAATCGGGTTACTGATTGTATCCGAGAACTGATGGTTATAAAAATAAGAGTAAACCGATTGCCCGAGATCCATAGCAACAAACTTATCATTGTAAGGGAGAATCACACACATTTCCTCAACATTCCTCTTCATTAAGGGCTGCTTTAAAATACTGTTTAAGGCATGAATCAGATTTTTTTCCCTTGTTATATGATCTTCATATTCATCCAACGGCTCAGATTCAAGTAGAAGCTCCAGCGAGGTAGTGCTTAAGTTCCCTATTTGCTCGGCCGAATTCTGTTTGTACCAATCCATTGTGTCTGAGAGAAGGGTACTTATAGTGTTTTGCTGCAGATGAGTAACAAACACCATGAAAATTACAAGTGTTAGGAAGATAATTAGTATATGCCTCCACTCAAACCGGACTTCATGAAATTTACTGGGTAATTTCATAAACAAAACTCCTGATTATTTTATTTTACGGTCACTTTTTCATTTGTAATCTGGGCAGATGCGGAACCCAGAGCTTCTTCAACCGAAATTTTATTTTGCAATGCCTTGTGGAAATGACGTGCCATTATTTCAGATAAACGCGTATAATTATCCAGGAAAGGACGATGCTTTCCCCATTGAAGAAGTTTTTGGGTTTGAGCGAGTTCATTATGATTAAGAAGATATAAGCTGTCTTTATAAATTTCTAAATTTATCGGCAGATAACCGCCGGATTCAAACAGGATTTTTTGATTTTCCTTCTCAAACATGAAGTTTATAAATTTTAATGCTTCTTCCTTTCTGTTTGAAAACTTTGAGATCATCAGACTCCACCCGCCGAATACTCCCGAAGTATTGTTCCCTTCAAAATGGGGCATGGGTGCAATCTCCATGCTGGCAATATTAGATGTGTCTTTTAAAAAACTTTTATACTGTTTATGATAACCAACCCACCCTCTCAGGAATACGGCATTATTTTCATTTGCATAAATGTAGCTATTGTACTCATCAAGACGTGTTACTTCAAAAGGCGAAAAATGATACCGGTGAATTAAATCTTCCATTAACTGTAAGGCTCTCACCGAGGAGCGGTTATATAAATTTATTTGGCTTCCGTAAAAAATATTTTCACTTTCTTCATTTGAAAGCATTTCATGGTAGCAGCACATCATCCCCTCAAAATTATTCCCCGTAAAAATGTAGTATGGATTTTTGGAATTACGAAAACGGTTTCCAAGGGAAATAAATTCATCCCACGTCAGCGAATTCTGAATTTTTTTTTCGATTATTTCCCCATCAGGCAGCTGCCTTATTAAATCTTTCCTATAGTATAGAACGCCCATATCCAGGAAAAGAGGAAAGGCAACCAGATTTTTGTTATGATAACAGGCTTTTAATGCACTCTGATTAACATTATTTATAATTTTTTCGCTAAACCGCTTATTCATGGCATAACCCCATTTGGCAAACCTTGGAATCCAAATCAAATCAACGGCGAAAATATCAATTCCATCACTCCTGCTTCTGAGTGAGCGCGTCAAGATTTCTTTTCTGTCGTTTGTTGTAAAATGATAGAAAGGAAGGTTAACCGGAATAACTTCTATTTCATTTTTATATTTTTTATTGAATTTTTCAATGATCTGAAGATGCGCACTGGAAATATTATCAATGTAGTAAAGTTTTCGGACAGGGTTTTCAAGGAAAAGACTAACTTGAAACGGGAAATAGATAAAGAATATTATAGAAAGAAGTGAAACTAAAATTGTTATAAACCAAAAAGGAGATTTCTTTATTAACTCTGAAATTTTTCTCAATTCAGTTCCCTATGGTTGATTTTTTGTAAGTATTCCCGCTTTAAACTAAAAAATGGGCAGACTAATTGCAAAAAAAAAGTAATGAAGAAGAGTTTAATTGAACATTATTTTCGGGAGGTTAAGGATCCAAGTTCATAAATTATATTAAGAACAATCAAATTGATATTGACGTTGTTTTGAATTAAAGATGATAAATTATCGAGCCTTGAAACAATATCGTCCAGTTTTATATCAGGAAATTTAAAATTGAATTTTCCCAGGGTTTCAAGATAGCCTTCGAAAAAATAATTTTCGGCCCCGGTTCTGTACTTTTGCAGATCATTCAGCCAAATTATAATCATCCGGATTAATAATTTTATAGTTCCAGGATCGCCCGATGATAGAAAAGACGAGAATTCATTTAAAGCCGAATGATATTTTCTTCCCAATGAATATCGTAAAATAAGAATTGTTTTATCTCTTAAATTTTCAAAATCATGTTCCAGCAGGCTTACTGCCATCTGAACCGAGCCGCCCGCAAAAGGAGCTGCTTCTTTAGCTAAATTTTCTTCGGCATCAAAATAATTTATAAGAATATTTTTTATATCATCATTACCCAGGGGCTGAAAATTCAAAATCCAGCATCTTGATTTAATTGTTTCCCTAAGGAGTGAAGGAAATGGTGTTGTTAAAATAAAAACTACGCCTTCTGGAGGTTCTTCAAGATTTTTTAAAAGTGCATTTTGAGCTGCTTCATTCATTAGATGCGCATCGGAGATAAGAATAACCCGGTACTTAATTTCTGTAAAAGAAAGAGAAAGGAATTTTTTTATATCCCTGATGCTGTTGATCTTTATGGTTGCCGCCCTTGGAAGCTTGATTTTATAATAAGGATTGTCAATTTTAGTTTCCAGTTCTTCCCTCAGCAACTGAATATCATCATTGGATAGTTTTTCGGTAGGATTATTTTCGTCGGTTTCATTTTTTCCCCGCGGCAGCGGAATTATATATTTAAGATAGGGTTCCGAGAAAGAAGCAATAGAATTTAAAATTTTAGAATTAATATTCATGTCGAATTTTTTATTTAATGCCTGGGCAAACCTGACTGCGAAGAATTCTTTTCCGATTCCCGGAATACCCAGAAATAAAAAAGCATGCGGAATTTTGGTTGAATTAAGAAGATTGGAGAGAGTAGTTTTAACGAGGGATTGGCCGTAAATCCCATTCCAAAAATCATTCATGAAAGAGAGAAAAATAAATATCTTTAATAATCATCCTCGTTGTAAAAGAAATCTTCATCTGAGGGGTAATCCGGCCAAATATCTTCAATAGATTCGTACGGTTCATCAGAATCTTCCAACTCCATTAAATTTTCAATAACTTCATAAGGCGCACCGATCCTATCAGCATAGTCGATTAATTCTTCTTTAGTAGCCGGCCAGGGGGCATCATCTAAATATGAAGCCAATTCTACCGTCCAAATCATAGCTCCCGCTCCGCAATATTAATTATTTGTTAAATTTTCTAAAAGAGGGAAAGATCATCAAAGAAATAATCCTGAGGGTCCTGTTTAACTCCATTATGATGCACTTCATAATGAAGATGTGGTCCGGTCGACAGCCCCGTGTTCCCGGTTTTTGCTATTTGGTCCCCTCTATGAACTTTTTGCCCTACTTTAACCTTAGTTTTGCTTAAATGAGCGTACACCGTTCTATAACCAAATCCATGGTCGATCTCAACCTCTAATCCATAACCCTTATTTCTTCCTACAAAATCAATAACACCGTTTCCGACTGCATAGACAGGAGTACCTGCGTCAGTAATTATATCAATCCCTTCATGCATCCTTCTGACCCCTAAAATAGGGTGATTTCTCATTCCGAATCCGTGCACCGACAGATCGCCTGTGCAAGGACGGATTGCAGGAATTGCCGAAAAAAGCTTTTTATTTACGGATAACTTATTGGATATTTCGAAATATTGACTTTTTTCAAAAGTAATTTTTCTAGATACTTCGTCTAGTAAGGAATAAGCCTGAGATAAATACTGATCTGTTTTGTTACTTCCGAAGTCTTTCAAATTATCGAAATAACCTCCACCAACTCCAAAAAAGTTTTCATCGGGATTAGAAGATTCGAGATTTGCAGCGATTCTAAGCCTATTATTTTCTTCTATTAAACTATCTAACTCCTTATCTAGAATAGAATAAAGAGGAATGATTTCCTGTAATTTCTTATGAAGAACTTTATTTTCTTCAATGACGGTCATATTATTTATCCCAAATATTGAAGAAATAATGGAATAAATACCAAAGGCTAAGATTGATAGTAAAATAACAGAACCTGAAAACAAGCCCGCTAATTTTGATTTGTAGTTTCTAATCTCTACAAATTGAAGCTTAGTTTTTGAGAAGTAAAATAATTTCTTCATAAACAGTGGCGGAATGTAAAAAAATGATTTAGCTTTGTCAAGATTGCCTGCATTTTTTATTCAAAATCATGTTCGAAATAGTCAACCCCTCTCAAATCCTCATAATCCTTAAGGAGTATCTTTTTATTCAATCTTTCTGAAAACAATTTTGCTGCATCATATCCATAATGTTTGAGCAGATAATTCAAGCTGACTACCTCAGAAATAACGGTGATATTTTTTCCGGGGAGAATCGGCAGTTTAACATATGGAATTTCAACTCCGGATATATTAACTGTCTTCTCTTCCAAGCCTGTCCTGGTATATTCACCGTCTTCGTCCCAGAGCTCAAGTTCAACCACAATTTCAAGCCTTTTTTGAAAGCGGATGGCTCTAACACCGAACATTCTTTCAATATCAATAATGCCTAAACCGCGAATTTCCAAGAAATGTTTAGCAATATTGGTACCAGATCCCATCAAAATTCCCTCCCCCTTTTTTGTGAGTATAATTAGATCATCCGCCACCAATCTGTGACCTCGTTCAACAAGGTCTAATGCCACTTCGCTCTTCCCGATGCCAGATTTTCCGACAAAAAGGACTCCGACGCCATAAATGTCAACCAGAGATCCATGTATCGAAATACGCGGCGCAAACTGATCATCAAGAAAGTCGCTGACAAGATATATAAGTTTTGTGGTTGAAAATGGTGATCCAAATACCGGGATGTGATTTTTATTCGCCAGTTCAATAAGCAGCGGAAAGGGTTCGTTGTTGTCTGTTAAAATAATGCATGGTATGTCGAATTTAAAGATTCTTTCCAGCGTTTCAAGCTTTTTTTCTTCAGAAAGCTGGGATAAAAATCTCATTTCGGTATTACCATAAACCTGAACTCTGGTGAACGAGAACAGATCAAAAAAACCTGCGAGCGCCAATCCGGGCCTATGCAGGTTCTGTTCGTAAATTTTTTTTTCGAAACCGGAATCATCCGAATACAATTTTAATTTGAACATATCCCTGGAATTATTAAAAAGAAAGCTGACAGTAATATGTTCTTTACGGCTGATCGATTTTTGGGTTATTTTTATCATTTGTTTCTTTCAAATCTTTTCGATTTTATCTTCTCAAGCTGCCTTTGCAGCTTTTCAATTGCCGCATTGGTTGATTTTTTATAATCTTCGGACATTTCAGCAGCAGTTAAAGTCTGACCCGGAATTTTTAATATAATTTCGACTGTTTTTATACTGTCCTTGTTTCCCTGGTAACTTAAAATAACTTCAGCACTGGAAATCTTATCATTATATCTTTCAAGTGCAGATACTTCATCCTGAATAAATTCTTTCAAGGAATCTCTTGCTTTAAATTTTCTCGCCGTGATTGAGATGTTCATTGTCCCTCCTAAGATTTTGGATGAGATTTTTTATATGCAGTTTTTAATCTTTCTATGCTTACATGTGTATAGATTTGCGTGGTCGACAGGTTTTCATGCCCCAAAATTTCCTTTACTGCTTTTAAATCTGCTCCTCTGTCAAGCATATGGGTTGCAGCGCTGTGTCTTAAAATATGCGGGCTTTTCTTTTTAATATCGGTTACTTTAGATAAATATTTATGTACAATGCGGTGAACCCACCTGCTGTATATCCTTCTGCCGTTCCGGGTTAATAAAGGATCTTTGGAAGATAAGAAATTCTTAGACTTCAGATACTCATTTATAATGCCGAGAGATTTACTGCCGATCGGAACAATTCTCACTTTATTCCCTTTCCCCAATATCCTTACCGTTTTTCCTTGGACGTCGATGTCGCGGTAGTTCAATCCGCAGACTTCAGAGACGCGTAAAGCAGATCCGTAAAGGAATTCAAATACTGTTTTAATTAAAGGAGCTTCTTCAGGCTCTAGATCATCTGCTATCTTATATATTTCCATGATGGATTCAGTTGCTGCAACGGACGGAAGTTTCTTTGCTGTTTTTGGATTTGAAATAGCCGAAACCGGATTTGAATTTATAAATTCATTCCGGCAGGAATATCTAAATAGCCCCCTAACCGCTGAGAGTTTCCTGGATATTGATATTTTATCAAGTTGATTTTCATTTAAAGTCATCAAAAAAGATTTGATGAATTTTTCAGAGATATTTTCAATATTGAATTTAGAAAATTTTTCGCAGTAATCTATAAACTGCCGGAGATCCGCCCTGTAGGATTTTATGGTATTGCCGGAATATCTTTTAATAGCAGCTAGATCTTCTAGGTATTTATCTACTACCAAAGAAATTTTCATCATTCAACTTCTTTATTTTCCTCCAGGACTAATTCTTCGCCGCATTTCGGGCATCTCAAATACTCCCCTTTTTTTACAGAATACCGCTGCTCCATATATGCAGAATCTTTATTCGGGCATTCCTGCGGAACAGGTTTATACCAGGCGACAAAATCACAATCCGGGTATCTTGAGCAGCCGTAAAATACTCTGTTTCTTCTCGATTTTCTCTCTACAATTTCTCCTTCATTACATTTAGGGCATTGAACGCCGAGAGTTATATTTTTAACGAAGTCGCAGTCCGGATATTTTTCGCACCCGATGAACCTTCCAAATTTTCCGGTACGGTAAACAGTTCTGCTGCCGCATTTCTCACATATTTCACCGGTATATTCAGGTTCCTGAGACTGCTGTGATAATTCCTTTAATGATTTTATATTTTTACAATTCGGATAGTTGCTGCAGGCTAGAAATTTTCCGTATTTGCCGAACTTGATAATCATTTCGCTTCCGCAGAGATCGCAGTATATTTTCTCGATTTTATTCTCTACCAATTTCAGCGATTTTGAAAACGGGAGATAAAAATCATTCAATACTTTCACATAATTATTTTCTCCCTGCGCAATCTGGTCTAGCTCTCCCTCCATTTCGGCAGTAAAACTTTCATTAATTATATCGGGAAAGTTTTCGACTAATATTTTATTTACTCCCTTGCCTCTATCGGTTGGTGCCAATCTTCTATCTTCATAGGTGACATATTTCCTATCCTGGATCGTGCTGACAATTAATGAATAAGTACTTGGTCTTCCGATACCTTTGCTTTCAAGTTCTTTAATAAGAGTACTCTCCGTAAATCTTGCGGGTGGTTTTGTGAAATGCTGTGTCTTATGAAGCTTATCCAGATGAAGCATATTCCCTTTTTCGAGCCCCAGCGGAATTATATCATTACGGTATTCATCCTTATCTTCGGCATTCTTTACCTGGTCGGCAAATTCCTCATAAACCTGCATAAATCCGTTAAACTGCACTGCAGTTCCAAATGCTTTAAATAAAAATTCATCCGATTTGACTTCAATGATCGTTGTTTCCAGCAAAGCCGGATTCATTTGGGAAGCTATAAATCTTTTCCAAATAAGTTCGTATAATTTAAATGTTTTAGGGTCGACAAATTGTTTAATAAATTCCGGAGTATACTGCAGTGAAGTCGGTCTTATTGCTTCATGTGCATCCTGGACGTTGCTCCCTTTCTTTTCATAAATATTCGGAGTTTCGGGAACGTATGTCTCTCCATAATTTTCTTTTATAAAACTCCTTGCGTCGGAAATCATTTCCTCACTTATACGGGTAGAATCTGTTCTCATATAAGTAATCAATCCAGCAGATCCTTCTTTCCCTAATTCAATTCCCTCATAAAGCTTCTGGGCGATCATCATTGTCTGTTTTGGTCTCATCTTCAGGTTTTTTGATGATTCGGCCTGCAGCGTGCTCGTAATGAACGGAGCCGGAGGATTTCTCCGTGTATGCCTTTTAATGATCCCGGAAATTTCAAAATTCTTTTTGGTTTTTATCCTGCCGAATATTTCCGCGGCGGAAGCTTCATTGGTTAATGAAGAATATTTCTCCAGAAATTGTTTCCAATCATCTTCAGTCATCTTTGGTTTGGGCGGAACTTTTATATCTTTTCCGTTAATGCTGAATAGCTTTGCTTTAAATTTTTCTTTTTTCTCGGTTTGAAATACCGCCAATATCGACCAGTATTCGGTAGGGATAAATTTCTGAATTTGATCTTCCCTGTCGCAGATCAGCTTTAATGCAACCGATTGAACCCTTCCGGCAGAAAGAGAATCCCCTGTCGTATCGATTACTGCTTTCCATAAAAAGGGACTCATTTTGTAACCTATAATTCTGTCCATTACCCTTCTGGCGCGCTGCGACGTTACGAGGCTGTCATCGATACTTCTGGGATGCTTCATTGCTTTTTCAACACCGCTTTTTGTTATTTCATTGAACAAAACGCGGTGAATACTCACTCCGTCTTTACCGCTGCCGTTGCCGATTATAATTTCGGCAATATCCTGTGCAATAGCCTCGCCTTCGCGGTCAGGGTCGGTTGCTATATAAATATTTTTGCTTTTCCCGGCTAAAGATTTAATCTTTTTAATTATTTCACCTTTACCTCTGATTGTTACAAACTGAGGTTCATAATTTTTTTCAATATCGACGCCAAGCTTGCTTTTCGGCAGATTTTTTACATGGCCGATAGTAGCTTCTACGATGAAATTTTTACCAAGATATTTATTTATTGTCTTAGCTTTTGCCGGAGATTCAACTAGTACTAAATTCCTGCTCATTTTTTCTCAATTAATCCTATCTGATGAATGTAACATAAGCCTGCTGCCCGGCAGAATAAAATGGTCAAGATTCAGAAATAAGGATAAAATAAGCACATTTAATTCTTCTCTTGAAATATTTCCTTCAAAATATTCTGACTCTTCAACAATGAGATCAATATCGTCATTGTTTAGTAATCCTTTGTTATAAAAATAAAGCAGATAATTATAATTATCCTTTCCCAGCAGCAGGAGCTCTTTTTCCGATAAAATTCTTAATCCCATACTCGGGGTTTTTTTATGCATCTTATTTTCGATTAAATCACGTGCAATTTTTTCGTAAATCCAGCTGTAAGCAGCAGCGATCAGATTTATTTTATATTTTTTATCTCTGCTGAAGTTTTCAGCCAGCTCTTCCGGTGAAATCTTTTTATTCATTCCTTCTGCTAATTTTGCGAGTATTTCAATTATATTTGCAGTCATTTTTCACCGTTTTTTAGTAAAATATTTTTATACTCAATCAACAATTTATTCTCTAAACCCTTCATTTCCAATTTTTCTTTCGAATTAATGTCATTATACCCTAATAAATGAAGAATCCCGTGAATTACAAGTCTTAAAATTTCCTCATCGAAATTTACACCGTATTTTTCTGAATTAGTTTCAGCATCATCAATGGAGATTAAAATCTCACCTTCTATATCTTTAATATTTCCCGAATAATTAAAAGTTATGATATCTGTAGAATAATCGTGATTTAAAAAATCTTTATTAACCTTCCTGAGTGCTTTTCCGGAAACAAAATTGATATCCAGCGAAATTACAGTAAAATTTAATTGATTTTTAAGAAAGGAAAAGAGTTTATGAAGGTTTGATTTTTTTATT
>CAYSGP010000363.1:0-2585 GCA_964430095.1 uncultured Ignavibacteriaceae bacterium | reverse complement strand
TACAACAATTACTATATCAAAAGACTGAAGCGAAATCAGCAGATTTTATCTGGCAGCATTCAATTCCGAAAAACCTCTTCTTGATTTTTCTTCGATGACCGTAAGCAGCGGCAACAGGGGAATACGATTAAGCGGAGATTACTGGTATATCAAAGGAATTGATATTAAAGGTGCCGGAGATAACGGCATGAATATCAGCGGATCAAACAATATAGTTGAATTTTGTTCATTCTTTGAAAATAGGGACACCGGCTTACAGCTCAGCGGGGGTGGATCAAATAATCAAATCATAAATTGCGATTCCTACTTTAATGCTGACCCGGATAACGGGGATGCAGATGGATTTGCTCCAAAGCTTGATGTCGGAAGCGGGAATTATTTCTACGGCTGCAGGGCATGGCAGAATTCGGATGACGGCTGGGATGGCTATTTACGTCCCTCCGATAATGTAAATACAGTTGTTGAAAATAGCTGGTGTTTTGCAAATGGATATTTAAAAAATGGAAGTGCAAGCAGCGGTAATGGAAATGGTTATAAAATGGGAGGCGGAGATGATGGAAATATCGCAAACCTGTCCCATAATTTTATCTTAATAAATTCACTTGCTTTTGATAACCGCGTAAAAGGTTTCGATCAAAATAATAATCGCGGTTCAATGACAATATATAATTGTGCAGCTTACAGAAATGGCACAAACTATTCTATCCCAGGAATAATAAATATAGGAAAAACTGCTGCAATTGTTAACAGCATTGGTTATGCAAGCTCTAATTCACTGGCTGGTCATGTAATGCTTCAAACAAACAGCTGGCATAATCCTTTCGTTGTTACAAATGAAGATTTCCTCTCTCTTGATACCGCAGGTGTAAGAGGTCCGCGCAAGCCTGATGGAAGTCTTCCGGACATTAATTTTTTGCATCTTGCTCCGGGAAGCGATCTTATTAATGGAGGCACTGATGTCGGTCTGCCTTTTACCGGCAGCGCTCCCGATTTAGGTGCATTTGAAACAGAGTTGAATGTGCCTGTGGAATTGACTGCATTTTCGGCGTCGGTTTCTGGGAATTTAATCTTGCTTAATTGGACTACTGCAACGGAACTAAATAATTACGGATTTGAAATTCAAAAAAAATATGATAGTGAATTTATAACAATAGGTTTTGCAAAAGGATCAGGCAGCTCCGCTGAACAGCATCAATATCATTTTACAGATAGAAACATAACTGCAGGAATTAATTTTTACAGACTCAAGCAGATCGATTTCGACGGTTCATTCAGTTATTCCCAGGAAATTCAAATAAAATCTAACGGACCTTATAAATTCAATCTTTCACAAAATTATCCTAATCCCTTTAATCCCGTTACCTTTATCAGCTTCTCGTTGGCAGAACCCAAACCTATAAGTCTGTCCGTCTTTAACATGCTCGGGGAAAAAGTTGCTGTTTTAATTGATAATGAGATGAAAGAACCGGGTAATTATAAGTTAAGTTTTAATGCTGAATACTTTTCAAGCGGAACTTATTTTTATGTACTGAGGCAAGGGGAAAATTTGATTTCAAAGAAAATGATTCTCATTAAGTAAAGAATGGAATGAGAAAATATTACCACTTCATAATTTCTTTTCTCTCGCTTTTATTATTCCAGACATTTATCTGTACCGGAGTCGATCAAAACGATTCAGGATGGAAACAGCTCCATTCCATAATAAAGAATATAAATCCGCCTAATTTTCCTGATAAGGAATTTAATATAACTTCATATGGAGGAGTTGGTGATGGAAAGTCTGACTGCACTATTGCATTTAAAAATGCGATGGAGGATTGTGCAAAAAACGGCGGCGGAAAAGTTATTGTTCCCCGGGGAATTTTTTTAACCGGCGCTGTTCATTTGAAGAGTAATGTAAATCTTCATTTGCTTGAAGGTGCTGTAATTAAATTTAGTGCAGATCCGGAAAAATATCTTCCTGCTGTTTTTACCAGGTGGGAAGGAGTTGAATGCATGAATTATTCTCCTCTCATCTATGCGTATGAACAGGAGAATATTGCTGTTACGGGAAAAGGAATTTTGGACGGACAAGGGAGCAGTGAAAATTGGTGGAGCTGGAAAGGAAAATCCGATTCGGGATGGAAGAAGGGGATGCCCAGGCAGAATGAAGACAGGGATACACTTTTTAAAATGGCTGAAAATAATGTTCCTCCTGAAAAAAGAATATTCGGCGGGGGGCATTATTTGAGGCCTAATTTTATTCAGCCCTATAAATGTAAAAATGTTTTAATTGAAGGAGTAATTTTCAAGGATTCCCCGATGTGGTTTATTCATCCAGTTTTATCTCGGAATGTTTCCATATTGAATATTACCGTTGAGGGATTAGGACCTAATAACGACGGCTGCAATCCTGAAAGTTCGAAAGATGTTTTAATAAAAAATTGCCGGTTCAATACGGGAGATGACTGCATTGCAATTAAATCCGGGAGAAATAACGATGGAAGAAGGCTAAATGTTCCGAGTGAAAATATTATCATACAGAACTGCAGGATGAAAGAAGGTCACGGAGGAGTAGTCATTGGGAGTGAAATTTCGGGGGGAGT
>CAYSGP010000362.1:0-3589 GCA_964430095.1 uncultured Ignavibacteriaceae bacterium | reverse complement strand
GAAAAACTTTTAAATGCTAATAATGAAAAACCGTATCTTACTTTAAAAGTGAATTTATTAAAGGTCAATCCTGAAGAATTTAAATCGAAGCTTAATTCTGTAAACCTGAAGTTCCTCCCCGGGAAATATCTTCCGGAATTTTTCAAGCTCCAGAACCTTACTAATATTACAGCTTGGGAATTTTACGGCACCGGCTACTTCAATGTACAGGATGAATCAGCCGGACTTGCATGCAGGCTGCTTGATGTAAAACCTGGGCAAAGGGTATTGGATTTATTTGCTGCTCCCGGCGGAAAAACGGCTTATATTGCCGGATTAATGCAGGGTCATGGTGAAATTGTTGCCGTAGATAGATTTGAGAGCAGACTTAATATACTGAGACAGAATATAAAACGGCTCGGCATTGAATGCGTTAAAACTATTGAAGCAGATGCAATGGAGTTTAAAGAGAATGAATTCGACAGGGTTATTGCCGATGTTCCTTGTTCAGGGACTGGAACTCTTTCCAAAAAACCTGATATAAAATGGAAGCGCGACCTGCTGGATATACAGAAATTAGCCGTCATGCAGTATAATTATTTACGCAAAGCATCGGAGCTGGTTAAAAAAGACGGAATTTTAATTTACAGCACCTGCTCAATCGAACCTGAAGAAAATTTTGAAGTAGTAAAAAAATTTTTAGAAAATAATCCCGGCTTTAAATTATTAAATGCAGCAGAGGTGCTTCCGGCTGAATTAACGGATGAAAACAATTGCATTCAAACACTGCCGCACCTGCACCAGATTGACGGTGCATTTGCGGCAAAACTGCTTAAGCTGTAATTAATTTTACGCTGAAGCCGGAAAAAATTTATAACAAAATTTAATTGAGATATGCTTGATAAATTAGCAGAAGAGTTGAAAGAGGCGCGGAAGAAAACAGGTCTTTCGCTCCTTCAAATCTCGGCTAAATCAAAAATAGACCTGAAATTTCTCGAAGCAATGGAGAAAGGTAATTTCTCTTTTCTTCCGGAGATATATGTTAAAGCATTCATAAAAGACTTCTCAAATATAATTGATCTTGATCCCGTTCTGATGCTGAAAAAATACGATGCCTATAAGATGGGGAGAAATTATGAAGAAATTAAGCCTGCGGAACCGGTAAAGCCTTCTTTAACCGAAATTAAACCTGAACATCCCGCAGCTGTTAAGCCTGATGAAACGCACACGCCCCAGATCCCCAAAATACCTCCGGAAAAAAAGCCGGTCGAAGATTCAGTAAAGAAAAAAAGCTTTAAGAGCCGAAAGAAAGAAAAAGCCCCGGCTCCTTCTCAATATTCGCCGGGGCCGACCTTCGATGCAGTAGCAAAAAAAACATTTCCTTCCGAACTGGAAGAAGAAAAAAGAAAAAAAAATCTGATTATCGGGGTAGCTGCAGCAGGCGGAGCAGTTCTGCTGCTCTTAATTTATTTCCTCTTTTTTACAAAAACGAGTGAAATTGTCGTTACTGAAAAGCCGATTGAAGAAGTTATTAAGGAAAAGGAGCGGTTCTCGGATCCGAATAGGGCTAAAACAGAACAGCCCGCTCTCATACCGGCTGCCGATAGTTTATCACTATTAATAAAAGCAAACGATACTTCCTGGGTCAAAATTATTCTGGATGATTTCGATGAAGAAGAATTTATTTTGTTCCCTCAGTCACAGAAGATTATCAAAGCAAAAGATAATTATAAGATTACATTTGGAAACTATACCCGTATTGAGCTTTTTTTAAATAATAAACCTTTAGACCCCGGGAATAATAAAAAATCGGTGGTGCATGTTTTAATAGACAGCACTGGGCTTAAATATTTAAGCGCACCGCCGGTAATTTAATAACCAAAAAAATGCATTCAATAAACCATTTTCCTTTAATATTTGAAAAATGACAAAACTGGCTGTCGGGAATGTTGAAAATAGAATAGAAGAGTTAAGACAACAAATTAATGAGCATGATTATAGTTATTATATATTAGCCGAACCGACCGTAAGCGACGAAGAATATGACCTGCTTGTTAAGGAACTAGAAAAACTTGAACAGGAATACCCGGAATTAATAACGCCCGATTCTCCTTCCCAAAGAGTGGGAAAAGATCTCACAAAGGAATTCAAGCCTGTTACTCATAAAATTCCGATGCTCAGCCTTTCGAATACTTACAAGGAAGAGGAGCTCCTCGATTTCGACAGAAGGGTTCGAGATCTGCTTCCTTCCGGAGAAAAAGTTGAATATGCAGTGGAACCGAAAATAGACGGGGCATCTGTAAGCCTTCGCTATGTTGACGGGTATCTGAAGACTGCCGCCACAAGAGGAGATGGTTTTATAGGCGAAGATATAACGGCAAATGTAAAGACTATAAGATCTATTCCTTTAAAGCTGAAAGAATTCCGCAAAACAAATGGGAGAAAAAAAATTCCTGATCATGCCCTGAAAGACTTTGAAGTCCGGGGAGAAATTTTCATGAAAATTGGAGATTTCATTAAGCTGAATAAGGAAAGGGAGGTTAATGGAGATAGGCTCTTTGCAAATCCCAGGAATTCGGCGGCGGGGACATTAAAAATGCAGGATCCCAGGATTGTTGCAAAAAGACCATTAAATATTTTTGCTTATTCGCTTATCAATCCTGAAGAAGAACTAAATACTCAATATGAAAATTTAAAGCTGCTGAAGGATCTGGGCTTTAACGTCAATCCGTTGGCATTATTATGTAAAAACATAGATGAAGTTTTAAAAGCCTGCCGGGCACTGGAAGAAAAACGGAATTCCCTTGAATATGAAATTGACGGAGCAGTAATAAAAGTAAATTCGCTGAGCCAGCAGAAAAGACTCGGAAGCATTGCAAAGTCGCCCCGCTGGGCTGCGGCATTTAAATTTAAAGCAAAACAGGCTTTTACAAGGATACGCCGGATTTTCTGGAGTGTAGGCAGAACGGGGACAATAACACCTATTGCGATGTTTGATCCCGTTCCGCTTGCCGGCTCCACGATCAGCAAAGCTACTCTCCATAATATCGATGAAATAAGAAGAAAGGATATCCGCGAAGGAGATAAAGTAATTATTGAAAAAGGTGGAGACGTAATTCCCAAGGTTGTTGCTGTTATTCTTACTGAACGACCTGTAAACAGCATTCCGCCTAAGCCTCCTGAAAAATGCCCCGTTTGCGGCTCTTCGGCCTTCAAACCTGAAAACGAAGTTGCAATCTATTGTGAAAATACCGAATGTTCGGCGCAAATTAAGGGAAGATTAGCTCATTTTTCTTACCGCGGTGCAATGGATATTGAAGGTCTGGGAGATGCCTGGATTTCCCTCTTTGTCGAAAAAGGATTATTGAGAATTTATACCGATATTTATACGCTGAAGGAGAAAAGGGACGAATTGATCTCAATGGAAAGGCTCGGGGAAAAAAGCGTTGATAATCTTTTAAAATCAATTGAGAAAAGTAAAAGCCAGCCGTTTAATAAAGTTCTCTTTGCTATAGGGATAAGATATGTCGGATCAGGTGCTGCGAAAAAGCTGGCGGATCATTTCAATTCAATTGATGATTTGATAAATGCCTCTGAAGAGGAGATATCA